>DATIPP010000290.1:0-4199 GCA_035471825.1 Gammaproteobacteria bacterium | reverse complement strand
TTCCGTCTTCATCCCTGCCGGAAATAATCAGGCCGTCCCTGTGGCGTGGACCATCCCGGTTGGTGATCGTCACGTCACCGGTGCTGTAGCGCCCGGCGACGGATTGCTTGCGGTTATCGGTTGAAAAGCCAGCATCCTGTTTGACGGTAATCAGCAACTTGCGCGGGGAGTGATCGATATTTTCCAGCACGTTCTTCAGTTCAGCGATGTTACCGGGAGTGGACTTGATAATGAGCTGGTTGTTCATGCCGGTGATGCTACCACCCGGTACAAGCAGGGGTCTCAGTATGGGAACAACATCATCGACCAGCCGGTGCTTCAGGGGGATGATTTCCAGTGTCATTTCATTGGCGAATGCGGCCGGGGAAAGCTGCAGGAACAGGAACAGGAATACCGCCGATAACGGCTTCATAGGTACATGCGCCGGAGTTTGGGATCCGTTCGTGCCGTTTCCCACATGGTATCGAATTCTTTCCGGTAATAGCTTGCCTGTCTTCTGTCGTTAAAGCAGGCAGTCGCCTCGTATCGATCCGTGCTGATACGGTGCAGGTAAGCCGTGCCGTCCGCGATCATAAGGGACTGGCTGTACTGATCATATTCATGCCCGACCTTGCGAATCTCGACAAAGCTGCTCAGTGATCCCGCCAGTTCCACCAGCCGGTGGCCATTCCTGACAATCGTGTCCGGGTCAAAGACAATAACCCTCAGCATGGGATTGCGGCTGCCAGTAACAAAGCTTTTAATGGCCTCAATGAATTCTGTCGTGTTGTAGATCGGCGGATCCAGCAAGCGACTGACAATCTCGATTGTGCGCCGGGACTGTTGCGCCATTGACAAGGCAACTTCCCGGTTTTCCTCGCAACTCCCAAGCTCAAGCAAGGTGTCGGAAACTCCCAGTTTAAGTTCACTCAATTCTGACATGCGAGATACTCCTTGCATCCGGATGATAATCGACCTCGTACACCTAATCCAGATTGTAAATCATTTTGCGATGCGGCAGGCCGGCGTCACGAAATGCCGGGCCGGAAACGATGAATCCATGTTGTTCATAAAAGCGGAGTGCATTTAACTGGGCTTTAAGAAAAACCTGTTCCAGTGACATTGCGGCAGCCTGTTGCAGCAACAATTTCAACATGGCGCTACCGACCCCCCGGTTACGCGCATGTTTCAATACCGCCATGCGCCCGATCTGTCCCGTTGCCAGAAGCCGGCCCGTGCCGACTGGTTCGTCGTTGCCGGTGACCGCCAGCACGTGCAATGCATCAACGTCCCGGCCGTCCCATTCATCGTTTTCCGGGATTTCCATTTCCCGGATGAATACGTCGGTGCGGATCCGGCATATTGGTTCGCTGTGCGTTGTCCATTCAACCTGTCGGACTGAAAAGGTCATGTCTTCTGCAAAATACCGGGTTTGTTGCAGGGCGTCAGCGAAAAAAAAGCACCGCCTGCCGGGAATTGAAACCTGTCAGACGGAATTTGCCTGCTTGCCGGCATTGCCGGTATAACTCGCCGGCGTCATTTCAAGTAATCGTTTCTTTTCCGGTTCCGGGATTTCCAGTTCCCTGATGAAGGCAGCAAGTGAGTCCCGGTCTATGTGCTGACCGCGCGTCAGGGCCTTCAGTTTCTCATAGGCTTGCTCGATACCGTATCGCCGCATCACGGTCTGGACCGGTTCGGCCAGCACTTCCCAGGCATTATCGAGCTCCCTGTCCAGCCTGTCCCGGTCAATTTCCAGCTTGTCGACTCCCTTAAGACAGGATTTCAGCCCGAGGAGCGTATGGGCGATGGCGCTGCCGGTATTACGGATCGTCGTTGAATCGGTGAGATCACGTTGCCAGCGTGATACCGGCAGTTTCTCCGCAAAGTGATGATACAGACTGTTGGCAATTCCGAAATTTCCCTCCGCATTTTCAAAATCGATGGGATTGATCTTGTGCGGCATGGTAGAGGAACCGACTTCATCATCGACCTTTTTCTGCCTGAAGTAACCGAGTGAAATATAACCCCAGATGTCACGGCAGAAATCGATCAGGATCGTATCGATGCGGGACAGGACATGAAAGTATTCCGCCATGTAGTCGTGCGGTTCGATCTGGGTCGTACAGGGGTTATTTTCGACTCCGAGTTTTTCGATAAATCCTGCCGAAAGTGTCTCCCAGTCGATATCCGGGTATGCGGCGAGATGAGCATTATGATTGCCGACCGCGCCGTTGAATTTGCCCATGACTTTTACCTGTTTGAACAGTTCCAGTTGCCGATCCAGGCGGTGAACGAACACCGCCATTTCCTTGCCCACGGTGGTGGGAGAGGCCGTTTGTCCGTGCGTCCGGGACAGCATCGGTACATCGGCGTGATCACGGGCGAGTTTCCTGATGGCATTGATGGTCTGTTCGATTTGCGGAAGCAACACGGAGGTCCTGGCCTCGTTCAGCATCAGGGCATGACTCAGATTGTTGATATCTTCTGAAGTACAGGCAAAATGAAAAAACCCGGCGAGCTTTTCCAGTTCGTCATCCCCCGCGATTTTTTCCTTCAGGAAATATTCGACCGCCTTGACATCGTGATTGGTGGTATTCTCGATTTCCCTGATCCGGGCGGTATCATCGACAGAAAAATTGTCGATGATCATATCGAGTGTTTGCCTGGCGCGGGTGCCGAGCTCTGGCACTTCAGCGATGTCGATGCATCCGGATAATGCCTGTAACCACCGGATCTCGACCAGTGTGCGGAAGCGCATCAGCCCGTGCTCGCTGAAGATCGGGCGTAGCTCAGCTGTTTTTGCACCGTAACGGCCGTCAACCGGCGAGATGGCGGTCAGGCTGGATAGTTCCATTAACAGGTCCCCGGGTTCAGCATGAGTGAAGTTCCATTATACGCTTCACTGCTTACTTTTCACGACGGCGTATTCATGGACAGGGGTTGGGTTGGCGTTGATGAATCGATTCAATCGCCCTCAGGATATCTTTTGACAAGTACAGTTCATGACTCGCTACGTTGCTTTTTAACTGTTCCATGCTGGTGGCGCCTATGATGTTACTGGTCAGGAACGGTCTTGAATTAACAAATGCCAGCGCCATTTGTGCCGGGTCCAGGTTGTTTTCACGTGCCAGCTCGACATATTCGCGGGTGCACATTTCACCTTCCGGGTTGGTATAACGTACAAACCGGTCGAACAGCGTCAGTCGTGCTCCGGCAGGGCGCTGATTATCAAGATACTTGCCACTCAAAACGCCGAAAGCCAGCGGCGAGTATGCAAGCAGGCCGACGTTTTCACGATGTGCGAATTCCGCCGCACCGACTTCAAACGTGCGGTTAAGGAGATTATAGGGGTTCTGGATCGAAACGATGCGCGGTAATCCCCGTTGCTCCGAAAGTCGCAGGTACTCGGAAATGCCCCAGGGTGTTTCGTTGGAAATGCCGATGTGCCGGATCTTGCCGGCGCTGACCTGGTCTGCGAGAACACCGAGTGTTTCTTCAATCGGTATGCCATCCTTTTCGGGTGCATGGTAGTAACCGAGTTTGCCGAAATAATTGGTGTCCCTTTCCGGCCAGTGGACCTGGTAAAGATCGATATAATCAGTTTGCAGACGTTTCAGGCTGTCGTTGAGTGCCGCCTCGATATTTTTCCTGTCGAGTCCGCCACCGTTACGCAGGTACGGCATCCATTCCGCGGGCCCGGATACTTTACTGGCGATTATCAACCGGTCACGGTCGCTGCGTTTAGCCAGCCAGTTACCGAGGTATTGTTCGGTCAGTCCCTGGGTCTCTTTCCGGGGAGCAACCGGGTACATCTCGGCGGTATCGATGAAGTTGACTCCCTGGTTGACGGCGTAGTCCAGTTGTTCATGCGCCTCGGCTTCGGAATTCTGTTCACCCCAGGTCATGGTACCAAGGCAAATGAGGCTGACGTCAATGCCGGATCGTCCCAGTTGTCGGTATTCCATAATACGATTAATTCCTATCTTCGTGTAACAGGATGTAGAAAATATCCCCGGGGTTACTTCCGGAAAAACAGGTTGAAAATGACAGTCAGAACGATGCTTACCAGGATCATCGATGTCAGCGGTATGAACACCGTCCCGTGTTCACCCTCGATCCTGATATCCCCCGGCAGGCGGCCGAACCATTTCAGGAGTCCGGGAGCATAGCTGACTATCAAACCGAGTATGACCAGGGATACCCCGGCCGCGATGATATAT
>DATIPP010000289.1:0-14714 GCA_035471825.1 Gammaproteobacteria bacterium | reverse complement strand
TCACAACTTCCCTGTTGTACCGCTCAGCGGGGAAAAGGTTCACCGGACCTTTTCCTTGATCCGCTTCGCCCAACTGAGCTACCGGGGAATATAAAAATGTTTAACGTTTATAGTCGCTGATTTTACGTTAAACATAAAACTACAAACCTGATATTTCAGACTTCAAAACAGGGGCGCATAGGATAACTGACAAATCCGGTTCTGACCAGACTCATCAGTCCTTAGACCTCGGTCCTCAGCACTCAACCCTGTTATCCCAGGGCCTCTTTCAGGCGTTTCATGGACTCCACGAGGTTGTCCATGCTGGTTGCAAAAGAAATCCGGATACAGCCCGGGGCTCCAAACGCCGAGCCAGGTACTATGGCGATCCCGGCTTTCTCCAGCAGAAACTCGCCGAACTGAATATCGTCATTGATGTCTTTCAGTTTATCGATGACGGCGCTCATGTCGGGAAAGATATAAAAAGTACCCTCTGATGCCATGCAACTGACACCATCGATTTCATTCAGTTGATCGTATACAAAATCGTGACGCTCCTTGAAAACCGCTGTACTTTTCTCAATGTAGGACTGGTCGCCATCCAGTGCCGCCTTGGCTGCTACCTGGGCGATGGAGGTAGGATTCGAAGTGCTCTGTGACTGGATATTTTTCATGGCACCGACCAGCATTTCAGGCCCCGCAGCATACCCGATACGCCAACCGGTCATGGAATAGGCCTTTGAAACTCCATTGCAGACGATTGTCCGTTCTTTCAAATCCGGACAGGCATTAAGGATGTTTACGAACTCTTCCTGACCCCAGAGAATATGCTCGTAGATGTCATCGGTAGCAACGACAATGTCCGGATATTCCAGTATGACCTTGCCGAGTTCAGCCAGTTCTTTCCTTGAATAACATGCCCCGGTCGGGTTCGACGGACTGTTCAGGATAATCAACCGGGTATTATCAGTAATGGCGCCCTGTAATTGCGCAGGGGATATTCTGAAGCCCTGCTCGATGCCTGTCTTGATGATTACCGGTTCGCCACCTGCAAGACGCACCATGTCGGGATAGGATGTCCAGTAAGGCGCCGGTATAACCACCTCGTCGCCGGGATTAATCAGAGCCTGTACCATGTTATACAGGCTGTGTTTGCAACCGCAGGAAACCAGGATCTGTTTTTCGATATACTCAAGCTCGTTTTCGCGCTTGAACTTGCCGATAATTGCCTCGATCAGCCCGGGCATGCCGGCGACGTCGGTGTACTTGGTAAAACCCTCTTTCAGTGCCTCAACTGCCGCAAGCTTGATGTGTTCCGGTGTGTCAAAGTCGGGTTCACCGGCGCTCAGGCTGATAATATCCTGGCCGGCCGCGCGAAGCTTCGCGGCACGGGCGGAAACCGCCAATGTCGCGGAGGGCTTGATGTTTGAAACACGTTGTGAAACCTTGATAGTCAAAGTTTTCTCCCTGGTTCTTATTAGATCCTGTCTCAAAATTCCCCCCGCGAGCCGCGCGGAGTTGTGAGACAGGTTCTGGCATAAAAAGCCGTGTAATATACTGCATTCACGGTTGTCAAAAAACACCCATGTCAAAAGATTTTCACCTGAAAGCGGATTATAAACCAGCCGGCGACCAGCCCGAGGCCATCCAGGCCCTCCTGTCCGGGATTAATGACGGTCTTGCCCGCCAGACCCTGCTCGGTGTGACCGGATCCGGGAAAACCTTCACCATCGCCAATGTCATCCAGGAGATACAGCGGCCGACTCTTGTCCTGGCGCCTAACAAAACCCTTGCCGCCCAGCTTTACGGTGAAATGCGGGAGTTTTTCCCCGGCAACGCGGTGGAATATTTTGTTTCTTATTACGATTACTACCAGCCGGAAGCCTACGTACCTTCTTCCGATACCTATATCGAAAAAGACGCCTCGGTCAATGAGCATATCGAACAGATGCGGCTTTCGGCCACCAAGGCACTGCTGGAGCGCCGGGACACGATAATCGTCGCCACCGTTTCGGCGATCTACGGTCTGGGAGATCCGCAGGCCTACCTGAAAATGGTCATGCACCTCGATGTCGGGGACCGGGTCGATCAACGGTTTATCCTGCGGCGTCTCGCCGAGATGCAATACAACCGCAACGACGTCGAACTCCACCGGGCCACTTACCGGGTGAGAGGGGAAGTCATCGACATATTTCCCGCCGAATCCGAGCGCGAGGCCATCCGCATCGAGATGTTTGATGACGAAATAGAGTCCCTGTCCTGGTTCGATCCCCTGACCGGGGAGATTCTGCGCAAGGTCCCGCGGGTGACGGTCCACCCGAAAACCCATTATGTCACCCAGCGGGAAACGTTGCTGAATGCCGTGGAGAAAATAAAGACCGAGTTGAAGGAACGCCTGGAACAGTTGTACCAGGCCAACAAGCTGGTCGAGGCGCAACGCCTCGAGCAACGGACCCGGTTTGATATCGAAATGATCCTCGAACTGGGTTACTGCACCGGTATCGAGAACTATTCACGTTATCTGTCCGGTCGTGAGGCAGGGGAGCCGCCACCGACCCTGTTCGATTATTTACCTCACGATTCCCTGCTGGTAATCGACGAAAGTCATGTCACCATTCCGCAACTGGGCGGGATGTACCGCGGCGACCGCTCGCGCAAGGAAACCCTCGTAGAATACGGTTTCCGGTTGCCATCGGCACTGGATAACCGGCCATTGCGGTTCGATGAATTCGAGCACCTGTCACCCCAGACAATATACATATCGGCCACGCCGGGTCCCTACGAACACGAACATTCCGGCCAGATTGTCGAGCAGGTCGTAAGACCGACCGGCCTGATCGACCCGGCCGTCGAGGTCCGGCCGGTGCGGACGCAGGTGGATGACCTGCTCTCCGAGATAAACCGGCGTGCCAGCCAGGATGAACGCGTCCTGGTAACCACCCTTACCAAACGCATGGCCGAAGACCTGACCGATTATCTCGCGGAACATGGCGTCAGGGTCCGGTACCTGCACTCGGACATCGATACGGTGGAACGGGTGGAGATAATCCGGGACCTGCGCCGCGGTGAATTTGACGTCCTGGTCGGTATCAACCTGTTGCGGGAAGGCCTGGACATGCCGGAGGTGTCACTTGTGGCCGTACTGGATGCCGACAAGGAGGGATTTCTGCGTTCCGGTACCAGTTTGATCCAGACCATCGGCAGGGCAGCGAGAAACCTGAACGGAAAAGCAATCCTGTATGGCGATACAGTGACAGGTTCCATGCGACGTGCCATCGATGAAACCGAACGTCGGCGCAGGAAACAGACCCGCTTTAACAAGAAGCACGGAATTACACCGGCCGGTGTGAAAAAGGCGATCGCCGACATCATGGAGGGCGCCTATAACGAGGGCAAGATCCAGCACCGTAAGTGGGCCAGGGCCGCCGAACCGTCAGTCCAATATGCCGGCGAGCCGCCCGAGATACTCATGAAAAGGATCAAGCAACTGGAGGAACAGATGTACAAACATGCCCGTGACCTGGAATTCGAGGAAGCAGCGAAATTGCGTGATGAAATCCAGGCGATCCGGGATTCCGGCCTGGAGATTCCGGAACAGGAGGCAGGGTAAATTTATCACCACCTCAATCTAGCCATGGGTGCAAAGCTTCGGTATCCTATGCGGCCTTGGACAATACCCCTGGTTTGACGTTTCAAGTTTGAGGTTTTAAGTTTGGCAATTTACGTTAATTATAATTAACGTAAAACATAAAACCTGAAACGTTAAACACTTTATTATTCCGGGGATGCCCAGAAGATAGTTTAACAAAAGGCGCGTAGCTCAGTTGGGCGAAGCGGATCAAGGAAAAGGTCCGGTGAACCTTTTCCCCGCTGAGCGGCACAACAGGGATGTTGTGACAGGTGTATAACCCAGGCGCAAATATGGCGGCAGGGATGCCTAAAAGAAAGTTTATCGAAGGCGCGTAGCTCAGTTGGTTAGAGCGCTTGCTCGACACGCAAGAGGTCGACGGTTCGAA
This sequence comes from Gammaproteobacteria bacterium, assembly GCA_035471825.1. Lineage (GTDB taxonomy): Bacteria > Pseudomonadota > Gammaproteobacteria > Eutrophobiales > Eutrophobiaceae > DATIPP01. The sequence continues at coordinate 10,719 of DATIPP010000289.1, read as the reverse complement.
TCCGCCCGCGCCTACCAATCAAACAGTACTGAGAACGAGGACTGAGGACAGAGTAGATAATAAGGTTAAATCAAAAATACACAGTCCTCAGTAATCAGTCCTCAGCACTCATAACTCTCTTGTTACACGTGGCCTTTTGTGGTGGCCACCACTGAACAGAAAGGAGGCAGCATGCCCACAATTACACTCCCCGACGGCAGTCAGAAACAATTCGATAATCCCGTCACCGTCATGCAGGTCGCCGAGGACATCGGTCCCGGGCTCGCAAAGGCGACTGTTGCCGGATACATTAACGAAAAGCTGGTGGATGCCTGCGAAACTATTGATAAAGATGCCAACGTTCGCATCGTCACCAACCGCGACCAGGAAGGTATCGAGATCATCCGGCATTCCTTCGCACACCTGATGGGACACGCGGTAAAACAACTGTTCCCGGAGGCCAGGATGGCGATCGGTCCAGTAATCGAGGACGGGTTTTATTATGACATCGCCTACGAACGTCCTTTCACTCCCGAGGATGTTCAGGCGATCGAGGACCGCATGAATGAACTCGTAAAGAAAGATTACGACGTGGTCCGGGAAGTGGTATCAGCCGACAAGGCACGGGAGACATTCGAAAAACGGGATGAACCCTACAAGCTGGAAATCATCGATGAGATTCCGGAAGACGAAATTATCAAGCTTTATCATCACGAAGAGTACACTGACATGTGCCGCGGGCCACATGTCCCCAACACCCGGCACCTGCGCCATTTCAAGTTGACCAAGCTGGCCGGTGCCTACTGGCGCGGTGATTCCAGCCGCGAGATGCTGCAACGGATCTACGGCACCGCCTGGCCGGACAAAAAATCACTCAACGCCTATCTGGAAAGACTGGAGGAAGCCGAGAGACGCGATCACCGGAAACTCGGGCGCAAGCTCAACCTGTTTCACTTTCAGCCCGAGGCGCCGGGTATGGTTTTCTGGCATGCGCATGGCTGGACACTTTACCTGTTAATCCAGGACTACATCCGTGACAAATTGAAAAATCATGGATACCGGGAGATCCGCACGCCGTTGCTGATCGATCGCAGCCTGTGGGAACGCTCCGGTCACTGGGACAAGTTCCGGGAAAACATGTTTACCACCAGGTCGGAAAACCGGGATTATGCCGTCAAGCCCATGAACTGCCCGGCACATATACAGGTCTTCAACCAGGGTTTGAAAAGCTACCGGGACCTGCCGTTGCGGATGGCCGAGTTCGGCTCCTGCCACCGCAACGAGGTTTCCGGTACACTGCACGGATTGATGCGGGTGCGCGGTTTCGTCCAGGACGATGCCCACATTTTCTGCACCGAGGACCAGATCGAGCAGGAGGTTTCGGCCTTTATCGACCTTCTGCAGGAGGTCTACACGGACTTCGGTTTCGAGGATGTCGAGATTGAACTGTCCACCCGGCCGGAACAGCGGGTCGGTTCCGATGTCATCTGGGACAAGGCCGAGGCTGCCCTGGAAGCTGTGCTCAATCATAAAAAGCTGGAGTGGAAACTGAACCCCGGTGACGGCGCCTTTTACGGTCCCAAAATCGACTTCTCCATCCGTGATTCCCTGGACCGGGTCTGGCAACTGGGGACTGTCCAGCTGGATTTCTCCATGCCCGGCAGGCTGGATGCCGGTTTTATCGATGAGGACGGGGAAAAACGGGTCCCGGTGATGATTCACCGGGCCATCCTGGGCTCCATGGAACGATTTATCGGCATTCTGCTCGAACACCACGGCGGTAATCTGCCTGCCTGGTTGTCGCCACTGCAGGTGGTGGTGCTGAGTTTGACCGAAAAACAGGCGGAATACGCCGGGAAAATAATGGAAAGCCTGAAAAATCAAGGCTTCAGGGCGGATATCGACTTGAGAAATGAGACGATCGGGCTTAAAATCCGCGAGCACGCAATGCAACGTGTCCCGTATCAACTGATTGCGGGTGCACGCGAACAGGAAAATAACACCGTGGCCGTGCGTACGCGCAGTGGCGAGGATCTGGGCGGCATGTCGCTGAAAGACTTCGTCAGCAACCTGGAACAGGATATCGCGTACCGCGGCCGTACTATTTTGGAGGAATAACATATCACCGCGGACAAGCAGGTTCGATTGAATGAAGAGATCACGGCACCCGAGGTAAGGGTGATCGGGCAGGACGGCGGACAAATCGGTATCAAGTCCCTGGAAGAGGCACTCAAACTGGCGGAGGAGGCAGAACTGGATCTGGTTGAAATAGTACCCAACGCCGATCCACCCGTTTGCCGGATCATGGATCACGGCAAATATCTTTTCGAACAGAACAAGAAGAAACAGGCTGCCAGGAAAAAACAGAAGCAGATCCAGGTCAAGGAGGTCAAATTTCGTCCGGGTACCGAGGACGGCGATTACGAAGTGAAGTTACGCAACCTGCGGCGGTTTCTGGGGCACGGTGACAAGGTCAAGATTACCCTACGCTTTCGCGGCAGGGAGATGGCACACCAGGAACTGGGCGCCCAGATGCTGGAGAGGATCGAAGAAGACCTGCAGGAATACGCCTCGGTGGAACAACATCCCAAGATGGAAGGGCGGCAGATGGTCATGGTGATGGCGCCGAAAAAATAACCATTAGCTATTTGTCAGAAGTTGGAAAATGAGTGGTGAGTGACGAGTACCGGGTTATGAGTAAAAATCTTGATACTCAGTCCTCAGCACTCCACACATTTAAAATTAATTATTTGAGTTGTGAAATTATGCCGAAAATGAAAACAAACCGCGGTGCTGCAAAACGTTTCAAGAAAAACGCCTCGGGTAAATTCCAGCACCGCCAGTCACACCGCAGTCATATCTTGACGAAGAAAAGTACCAAGCGGAAACGCCATTTACGCGGTATTGTCGCCATACACGATCATGATCAGAAAGCGGTAAGCTGGTTGTTACCCTATAGTTAATGAATTTAAATCAGAGTTGACTGGAGTCCAGAAATGTCCAGAGTAAAACGCGGTGTCACCGCCAACGCCCGGCACAAGAAGGTTATCGAGCAGGCCAAAGGATATCGCGGCAGACGCAAGAATGTCTTCCGGGTAGCAAAGCAGGCTGTTACCAGGGCCGCACAATATGCTTACCGCGATCGCCGGCAGAAAAAAAGAATGTTCCGGACACTCTGGATTGCACGTATCAATGCTGCATCAAGAGAGCAGGGGCTTTCCTACAGTCAATTAATGAACGGTTTGCGTAAGGCGGAGATCGGTGTCGATCGCAAGGTCCTGGCGGAACTTGCCGTTAACGACAAAGCAGCTTTTGCGGAGCTTGCCAACCAGGCCAAAGCCAGCCTCTCAAGCTGACCGTAATTCTGATTATTGCTTGCAGGGGAAAGCTGTAACACTTTCCCCTTTTTTTATTTCTGAACCACCGTGAAAGATATAGACAAACTGCTTGCTGATGCAAAAACTGCCGTTACGGGCGCACCGGATCTGGAAGCGCTGGACCAGGTCCGCGTGGAATACCTTGGCAAGAAAGGGGTGCTCACCCGGCTGCTCAAACAACTTGGTAAACTTCCCGCAGAAGAAAGGCCCGCTGCCGGCGAATCCATTAATATTGCCAAACGAGAATTACAGGATGTTATCGAAAAGCGGCGCATGGAACTCGAAAAAACCCGACTGGACGAGCAACTGGCCTCTGAAAAAGTGGATGTTACCTTGCCGGGTCTCGGTCAGAATTCCGGCGGACTGCATCCGATTACACTGACGCTGCAGAAAATAGAGGATCTCTTCGTGCAGGTCGGGTTTGAAGTTGTCGAAGGACCGGAAGTCGAGGACGACTATCACAATTTCGAGGCTCTGAATATTCCCTCACACCATCCGGCCCGTGCCATGCACGATACGTTCTATTTCGATGAGAATACCTTGTTGCGGACCCATACCTCTTCCGTGCAGATCCGTGTCATGAAAGAACGCAGGCCGCCACTGAGTTTCATAGCGCCAGGCCGGGTTTTTCGTTGTGATTCTGACATGACACACACACCGATGTTTCACCAGGTGGAAGGCCTGATGGTGGACGAAAACATCACGTTCACACAACTGAAGGGATTGCTGCAGGATTTTCTCGAATGTTTTTTCGAAAAGACACTGGAGATTCGTTTCCGGCCGTCCTATTTTCCGTTCACGGAACCTTCGGCAGAGGTCGATATCCTGGGTGAAAACGGCTGGCTGGAAGTTCTGGGATGCGGCATGGTGCACCCGCAGGTGCTTGAAAACGTAGGCATCGACAGTGAGAAATATACCGGCCTCGCCTTCGGCCTCGGGATTGAACGTATGGCGATGTTGCAGTACGGGATCGATGACCTGCGAATCTTTTTCGATAACGACCTGAGATTTCTGGAACAGTTTAATTAGAGTGTTGAGGTCTGAGTAATGAGTGATGAGAGTCCTCAGTCCTCAGACCTCAGCACTCGGTACTGGAATTATTATGAAACTGAATGAATCCTGGTTAAGAGAATGGGTAGACCCGCCGATTGATATCGACAAGTTGGCGGAACAATTAACCATGTCCGGTCTCGAGGTGGAGGACGTGCAGAAGACGTTCACCGTTCCGGAAGCTATCGTTGCCGCGGAAATCCAGGCGGTGGAACCTCACCCGGAAGCAGACAGGCTTAAAATCTGCCGGGTAAACGACGGTGGCAACAAACCACTTACAATTGTCTGCGGTGCGGACGGGGTGGAGCCGGGCATGGTCGTTCCGCTGGCCAGGCCCGGTGTGGTATTGCCCGGAGATATCAGGATCGAGGTGTCAGAATTCAAGGGCATTCGTTCCGAGGGTATGCTCTGCTCGTCCGCGGAGCTTGGCCTGACAGAAGATGCCGACTCGTTACTGGAATTACCTTCCGATACCCCGGCCGGTCAATCGCTGGTTGAACTCCTCCCGGCCAGTGATCACGTGATCGAATTCTCCCTGACCCCGAACCGGGGTGATTGCCTCAGTATTGGGGGGATTGCCCGGGAAGTGGCCGCCATAAATGGCTGTCCCCTGGAACCGGTTTACACGGTCGCCGTGCCGCCGGAACATAACAATGTACGCAAGGTCAGCATCGACGCCCCGGCTGCCTGTGCCTGCTACTCGGGGCGTAATATCGAAGGCGTTGATATCAGCCGGCCCGCCCCCCTGTGGCTTATCGCGCGCCTGAACCGTTGCGGCATCCGCAGCATCAATCCGATTGTCGATATCACCAATTACGTCATGCTGGAAATGGGACAGCCCATGCACGGTTTTGATAACGACCTTTTGCAGGGGGCGATCCACGTGCGTTACGCCGCCGGCGGGGAAAAACTGGTGCTGCTGGACGGACAGGAATGTGATCTGTCTACCGAGACGCTGGTTATAGCGGATGACAGCAGGCCGCTGGCGCTGGCCGGAATCATGGGCGGTCTGGATACCGCCGTTACCGGGACAACCCGGAATGTTTTCCTGGAAAGCGCCTGGTTCGAGCCGAAAACCATCATTGGCGAGGCGCGGAGTTACGGTATCCACACCGATTCCGCCCACCGGTTCGAACGTGGCGTGGATTACACGCTGCAAACGGGAGCAATTGAACGTGCGACCCGCTTGATTCTGGATGCTTGCGGTGGTTCCGCGGGGCCGGTGTCGGAAGTCGTGCATGAAAAATACCTGCCCGGGCGAAAAACAGTGACGTTGCGCACCGGCCAGATAGAGCGCGTGCTGGGAATCACTATCGATTCAGCCGAAGTCAGCCGCATCCTGACGGCCCTGGGTTGCCATGTTGACGAGACGGGCCAGGGATGGGAGGTCACGCCCCCCACTTACCGGTTTGACCTCGCCATTGAAGCGGATCTGATCGAGGAACTGGCGCGGATGCAGGGTTACGATACGATCCCCGTGGAAGTGCCCCGTACCGGCATGCGTTTTCACCGCGACCAGATGCTCGACAAGGACAGGATACTGCGCGATTTACTGGTCCACCGGGGTTATTACGAGGCCATTACCTACAGTTTCATCGACCAATCCCTGCAGGATTTGTTTGTTTCCGCATCGGAAAGCCTGGTCTTGGCCAATCCCTTGTCCGCCGGAATGTCGGTAATGCGGGGCAGCCTGTGGCCGGGGCTGGTTAGTGCTCTGCAATATAATCTCAAACGCCAGCAAACGAGGGCCCGCTTGTTCGAAATAGGCCGGGTATTTGCCCGTTTCGGGAAAGAAATCCGGCAGGAATATATGATCGGTGGGGTGATATATGGAAATATTCAAAGTAAACAATGGGATAGCAATAACAAAGAAAGTGATTTCTTCACCCTGAAAGGGGACGTGGAGGCGATTCTGCGTACGGCCGGACAGTTGGATGATGCCGTTGCGTATGTACCTGCTGAGCACCCGGCATTGCACCCCGGCCAATCAGCAAAGATTACCTATAAAGATCAGTCACTTGGCTGGCTGGGAAAGTTGCATCCCGCGATCCAGGCAAATCTCGATATTGCCGGACCGTGTTATATGTTTGAATTACCACTTGCTGATATTTCACGACATTTAACCCCAAAATACCGTAAATTGTCGAAATTTCCGGTAGTTCGACGTGATTTGGCCCTGGTAGTGCCTGAGGAAGTTCCCCTCTCAAGTATTACCCGATGCATTAATTCCGCGGCCCCCGAGGCCTTATATAACCTAGAGTTGTTTGACGTATATCAGGGCGAAGGTATTGATCTAGGGAAAAAAAGTCTTGCATTGGGCTTGACCTTTCAGAGATCTTCTAGCACTCTTACAGATGAGGAAGTAGAAGCCATCGTGGGGGATATGCTCGTCCGCCTCAAGCGCGCGTGTGGGGTAACACTGAGAGAATAACTATGGCACTAACAAAAGCAGATATGGCCGAGAAGTTGTATGAAGAACTGGGGTTGAATAAAAGGGAAGCCAAGGAAATCGTGGAGATGTTTTTTGAGGAGATCCGGTCTGCACTGGAAGCCGGCAACCAGGTCAAGTTATCCGGATTCGGGAATTTCGACCTGCGGGACAAGAACCAGCGTCCCGGCAGGAACCCCAAGACCGGGGAAGAAATCCCAATCAGCGCCCGGCGGGTCGTCACTTTCCGCCCGGGACAGAAACTCAAGGCACGGGTAGAGGCATATGCTGGAAGCGTCGACTAATGTAGAGTTGCCGGCCATCCCCGGCAAACGCTATTTCACCATCGGGGAGGTCAGCGATCTCTGTGCAGTCAAGCCGCATGTCCTGCGGTACTGGGAACAGGAATTTCCCCAACTCAAACCACTCAAACGACGGGGCAATCGCCGTTATTACCAGCGCCATGATGTGATCCTGATCCGGCAGATCCGCAGTCTGCTCTATGAACAGGGGTTTACCATCGGCGGGGCGCGGCAAAGATTGTCGGGTGATGAGGCAAAGGACGATTCCAACCAGAGCCAGCAGATTATCCGCCAATTACGGAACGAACTTGAGGAAGTGCTGGACCTGCTGCGCAGGTAGCTATTAGTTACTAGCAACTGGTCATTTTTAAATTGATCAGATCCAAGGTCAGAGTATCCCTGTTTAAATTTCGTAATTCTTTCTGTCTCGATTACAATCTGTAAAAACTCACTAATAGCTGTTCTTTACGGGGCGTAGCGCAGCCTGGTAGCGCACCGCAATGGGGTTGCGGTGGTCGGAGGTTCAAATCCTCTCGCCCCGACCAAACCTGAAAAATCCGGCCTTTCACAAAGGAAGAAGGCTGGATTTTTCAGGTTGTGGCAAAGGATGGAACCGAAACACAGGTTCACAAATTTGTCAGGAACAAATTTGAACAATAGCGCGAAGCGGTATTGGTCCGAATACCCGTAGGGTATGAGGGTGGAGTACAGGGAAGTACGGAATAAATCCTCTCGCCCCGACCAAACCTGAAAAATCCGGCCTTTCACAAATGTTCACTGGACATTTCTCTTATCCGCCTTACCCTTCTTTTCCGTCGAGAGGGAAGGGATCACAGGCCACTGTGTCATGATCGTTGAAATCCACAACCACGGTTCACATTAAACTCGTTAAATGAGTACTTTCCTGCTGCTTCATGGTGCATGGCACGGTGCCTGGTGCTGGCACAAACTGATACCGTTACTGGAAAAAGCCGGTCACGAAGTCGTTGCGCCGGACCTCCCCGGGCTCGGCAATGACAAAACACCTGCCACGAACGTTTCACTGGAAACCTACACCCGTTTTGTTACCGACCTGTTAGATAGTATCGATTCGCCAGTTGTCCTGGTCGGTCACAGCATGAGTGGTGCCGTTATTTCCCGGGTTGCGGAATTGCGACCCGCGCAAGTCAACTGCCTGGTCTACCTGGCGGCCTATTTACTGCCCAATGGTCAATCCATACTGGAAACAACCCGGGAGGACACCGGTTCACTCGTACTGCCCAATCTCGTTTACAGCCGTGACAGGAAGACCGCACGGGTGAGGGACACTGTTATCAGGGAGGCCTTTTACGCCGATTGTTCTGAGGAAGACTGCGAGTTTGCCGGGTCCAGGCTGGTACAACAGGCATTGGCGCCACTTTCGGCGCCGGTCAAAATCACCGGGGAAAACTGGGGCAGGGTGCCCCGCTATTATATTGAATGTACGCAGGATCGGATTGTCTCCATCGGGTGCCAGCGAAGGATGCAGGCAAGATTGTCTTGCCGGGACGTAATGAGCCTTGATACGTCGCATTCACCGTTCCTGTCCGCCCCGGAACAATTGCTGGAGTCATTACTCGCCTGTAACGATTAACGGTCTTTCAGTTTCCGGTATTCGTCCATGGTCTGTTTGCTCATGGGTCCAATCAGCGGTTTCCCGGTCAGGCTGTTGGTATCGATGTATATATCGGTATCAAAAACCCGGACCAGGTTTGCATAGTTGAGTATCTCTGTCGCCGGGCCGCCGGCCTCGATGCGACCGGCCGACAATAAATAAATTTGATCACAATACTCCGCCGCCAGATTCAAATCGTGCAATACCGTCAGTACCGTGCAATTTTCCCCTGATGCCAGTTCCCGGACAATGTCGTAGAGTTCGACCTGGTGGCGTATGTCCAGGTGGCTGGCCGGTTCATCGAGCAAAAGTATGGAGGGTTGCTGGGCCAGGGCACGGGCAAATACGACCCGTTGGCGTTCGCCGGAAGACAACTCATGGATACAGCGTTCCGCGAGATGATCGGCGCCACAGCGGCCGAGGGCATTACGCGCGATGTTGATATCGTTCCTGGATTCGAAGGTGATACCGCCGAGGTGGGGATGACGTCCCATGAGCACGATTTCCAGCACCGAAAAGGGGAACCCGAATTGCGATTCCTGCGGTACGACGGCCACCTTGCGGGATAAACCCTGCCGCGTGAATTCGGTGAGCGGCCGGCCCAGGATTTCAACATGGCCGGCATCGGGGGTGAGAACGCCGGAAAGTATTTTCAGCAGCGTACTCTTGCCGGATCCGTTCGGGCCCAGCAGTCCGGCAACCTGGCCGGCGGATACCTGGAGCGAAATCCCCTGTAATACATCCACCGTGTGGTATCGAAAAAACAATGATATCGCCTTGAGATCAGATGCCATAGACGCGGCTCCTGCTGCGTAACAGGTAGATAAAGAAGGGGCCGCCGATCAGCGCCGTAACGACACCAACCGGCAGTTCATTTGGCGCCAGCACCAGGCGGGCAAACAGGTCGGCGATAACCAGGAAGGCGCCGCCGCCGAGGAATGCCGCGGGTATCAAAAGGCGATGGTCCGGACCGAACAACAACCGCAGCATGTGCGGAACGACCAGGCCGACAAACCCGATCAGGCCGGCCACCGAGACCGAGAGTCCTGTCAACAGGGAACCCATTATAAAGGTGTGTCGTTTGACCGATTCCACCGGTACACCGAGCTGGGTGGCCGTTTCTTCTCCCAGGCTGAGTGCATTGAATTGCCGGCCCATGAACCAGAGGAAAAACGTGGCGATGACTGTTGTACACGTGAGTAGAACAAGCGTCCGGATGTCCGGCGTCGGGATCCGCCCCATCAGGTAAAACACGATATCATGCAGACGTTCCAGCGAGGCGATACTCTGGATAAAGAATATCACCGCGGCTGCAAAAGCATTGAAAATAACACCGGTCAACAAGACGGTGTAAACCGTCAGCCGGCCGTCGACGGTTGCCATGTATTGAATCAGTATCAAGGCAGCAAGGGCGCCGGCAAAGGCGCATACCGGTACCGCAATATTACCCAGCCAGCCGCCCGCGGCACCCAGCCCGAATAGTATGGCCAGTACACCGCCGATGCTTGCGCCACCGGATACCCCGAGCACATAGGGATCGGCAAGCGGGTTGCGCAGCAAGGCCTGGAATACCACGCCCGCGACGGCCAGGGCGCCGCCAATGACGGCCGCAAATATAACCCGTGGCAGGCGGACTTCCAGCAGGATGGTCCGGTCGATGGCGGACAGGCCGTCGGCATGGATTAACTGTAGCAGTGATACTTTGCCTGCACCGAAATTGAGGGCCAGGGTAATGCAGACGAGCATTGTCACCGTCAACAACGCGATGGTTGTTAACAGGAAATTTCGGGTAAGCGTATCAGTTTGTCCTGGCATCAGGTTTCAGATAATCCCCTGGCGCCGGTTCGCCAAACTCCTCCGGATGGATGAACCGCCCCATGAGCCAGGCCATTTCCGGTAATCGCATGCCGGGTATGACCAGTTGTGACGGATCGACCCAATGAACCTGTT
>DATIPP010000288.1:0-21309 GCA_035471825.1 Gammaproteobacteria bacterium | reverse complement strand
GAATACAAACTGCGGGTACCAGTTTTTTCCGTTACTGATATCACAGATGCAACGTGCCAAAGCAGCCTGGCCAAGCTGGATTCTTTCATGGGCGGCGATTCCAACATTCAGCCAGGCATGACTTTTGTTGACGTCACACTGTCCCCGGGTATACATGGTGGCTGCTGCTGCGTTGACCTTGCCGGTCCCGCTGACTGTCAGTGTGAGGCATTGTTGCCGGTCGATGAAGATCGGATACAGGTCACCTGCATCACGGCGTTTCAGGCGGTAATACTCGATAAAAGGTTTTGCTTCGCAATGGAGGGCACAAATAATATGGATCATTATTCAAACTTTTTTTCAAGAGCAGCGTCAATAAACGCCTGCCAGGTAGCATCAGGTTGCCAGACTGCTTGCAGATCATGCATGGCTTCTTCAGGTTGCATTTCACCGGTTAATGTCCGGTAAAGGAAAATAAAGGCTGATACCCTCCAGTTTAATGCACAATGAACAAAGCATTTTTTATTGTTATTTTGGTGCATTGCTTCATTAAATCGAAGCAGATCATTTATTTCCGGTGCCGCGAAATTCACGGGAATATGAATGTACTCGAGATCCAGGGACTCGAGCAAGGCTGCTTCGTCCGGCAGGGCACGGGGTGAATCTGCCATGGCCAGATTGATGACGACGTCAAACCCTTCATCCCGGATAATGGAAAATTGCCCCTCAGTCGGCTGCCCGGCAGTCGCCAGGTTTTCACTGATTCGGTAATAGTTCCTGATTATGGACAGGGGATCATTCATTACAAACATTTCGGAAAATCGATTCGGCATACCTGGCCTGCAGTTTTCGGAATGAGGTAACATGGTTATTATTGCCATGCTTTTCAGCGCCATTCAGGTATATCCGGATCTTTCCCAGCAGGGTTTCAATCGCCGCAGTCCTGTCATCGGGATCAAGATCCACCTGGTCAAGAAGCCGTGCCAGCGACCTGATCCGGAAACGGTCCATGGCCGGGTATTTTTGTGACAGTTGATCTTCGTGACCGCCGTATTTCGTTACCAGTTCTTTATTGATAAACAATACGGGATAACGGGCGCTTATCCGTAACCACAAATCGTAGTCTTCACAAGCCGGCAGGTTTTCATCAAACATCCCAACACGTTCAAATATTTCGCGATGGATCAGGGTAGAGGACGGCGACATGGCACATCGCGGCAGGCAATCCCGGAAGATAAAACCCCCACGCTTTTGGTGTTTTTTCATCGGGTTAACCCTGACGCCGTCCCGGATCCAGATCTCATTGGTATGACAGACCCGGTACGCCGGGTTTTCTTCCAGGGCAAGCAACTGGCGCTTCAGTTTGTTCCCGTGCCAGGTGTCATCGGAATCCAGCAGGGCAATCCAGTCACCTTCAGCGTATTGTATGCCAAGATTACGGGCAGCACTGACACCTCTCCCGTCCGATTGTAAAACCTTTGCCAGCGGAAATTCCCTTGCCAGTATGCCAGACGTGCCATCAGTTGAACCGTCGTCAATGACGATTATTTCCTCGGGTAATCGGCTTTGATTCAGTACCGACTCGATTGCCCGCGTGACGAATAATGCGCGGTCCCGGGTCGGGATGATGACGGAGACAGTCGGCATGTCAGGCATGGCCATACAGGTTACAATGTAGCTGGCTGAAAATGACAGTGTAAAAGAAAATGCCGAGACTTGAACAGAAGACAGCGGTGGTAACAGGTGCCAGCAGCGGCATCGGCCGGGGAATCGCGATGACTTTTGCAAGGGAATGTGCAGCGGTGGTGGTCAATTACAAGCAGTCACATGACAGGGCCGGAGCCGTCGTGGACGAAATCACCGCCAAAGGCGGCAAGGCCGTCGCATTACAGGCCGACGTGAGCAGCCCGGATGCCATTGAAGAAATGATAACGGCAGCCACCCGGGAGCTGGGCGGGATCGATATCTGGGTAAACAATGCCGGTGCCGATATCCTGACCGGTGCAGGCGCACAGCTCAACCGGTACGAAAAACTGCAACAATTGATTGATGTCGACCTGAAAGGAACCATCAACTGTTGCTGGGCTGTTGTTCCGCACATGCAGGAACGCGGCCATGGTGCCATTGTGAATATGGCGTGGGATCTTGCCGTACACGGATTCGAGGGAGTCAATCCGCAAATGTTTGCCGCGGTGAAGGCAGGTGTACTGGGTTTCAGCCGTTCACTCGCCAAGTCGGTCGGCCCGGAAATACGCGTCAATGTCGTCGCGCCGGGATGGATTGAAACGGCTTTCGCCGAAGAGGTTATGGACCGGGACTATTATGATGCCCGTATCCGGGAAATACCGGCTGGACGATTCGGACGACCCGAGGATGTGGCCGAGGCGGCATTGTTTCTTGTATCTGACGAGGCGTCCTATATCACCGGCGAGATGATCAAGATCAACGGCGGCCTGTCCTGAATTCTCAATCACCGGTATTAATAGTGAACGAGGGAATGTACCGTATAATTTGACAGTTTGTCGCGTCCCTTCAATGCATCGAGTTCCACGATAAACGCACATCCGATTATTTCTGCACCCAGTTTTTCAATAAGTTCACAACTGGCGGCCGCCGTACCGCCGGTCGCGATCAAATCGTCAATCAGGAGCACCCGGTCGGTTTCGTTCAGGGCATCGATATGTACTTCCAGTGCCGCCGAACCGTATTCGAGATCATAACTGGCACTCTGGACATCATAAGGCAGCTTGCCCGGCTTGCGCAGCGGAACGAAACCCACGCCGAGTTCCCAGGCCGCGAGCCCGCCGAATATGAAACCCCTGGCTTCCATGCCGACCACGGCGGTCAGCGGCTCACCCAGGAAAGGATGGATCAGCTGGTGTACGGCCAGCCGCAGCATGGCCGGGTTTTTTACCAGCGGCGTTATGTCCTTGAACTGGATACCGGGTTTCGGAAAGTCCGGTATATTCCGGATACAGGATTCTAGGCGGTGCATGGATTGTTTGCTACTCTCGATTGTCATATTTAGAACTTATCTCAAAATTCCCCGCGAGTCGCAGGGACAAGGCGTTTGCGGCACACCATGGCGTCGCTCGTCGCTCATTGGGAACGACCCAATGTCGTTCCTCGCTCCTGGCGCTGCCTCCACAACCGCCACCGTCGCGACCGCGCGGAATTCTGAGACAGGTTCTAGTTGTCATCATAACCATATTCACAAGAGGAGGGGAACATGTGCGCCTTGTTGAAACAATACGGCCCGTTTTTGGGCAGGGTATTATTGTCCATTATCTTTATTATTGCCGGTGCCAAGAAAATCCTGAATTTTGCCGGCACTGCCGGTTACATGGCCAGCAAGGGATTGCCGATGTCGGAAGTCCTGCTGGTACTGACCATCCTGATCGAGCTCGGTGGCGGGTTAATGGTGCTGATCGGCTGGCAGGCGAGATGGGCGGCAACGGCCATCTTCCTGTTCCTGATCCCGGTGACAGCAATTTTTCATCCCTTCTGGGCCGACAGTGCGGAATTCAATTCCTTTTTCAAAAACCTCGCCATCATGGGCGGCATGCTCTATATCATGGCTTTTGGCGCCGGACCCATCAGTCTCGGCAGGGACAGTTGCGGCAAAGACGGCGGATGATCGCTTTTCAGACGATTTATGAAGAAGCGCTTTTTCGGGAAGGAAGCGAGTCCGCATTAAAATCCCGCTTGCCGGTGCCGCTGGTGCCGGCTGAACTGCGTAAAAAAGATGACGCCTGGTACCTGTCCCTTATGTCGCGGCGGATCTTTCGTGCCGGTCTCAAGCACAGCATGGTGGACGCGAAATGGCCCGTCTTTGAAGAGGCTTTTCATGGTTTTGATATTGATCGTGTCCGCATGATGAGTGATGAAAACCTGGAAGCACTGATGGCAGACAGGCGCCTGATTCGCCACTGGGGCAAACTGCGCGCCGTGCGGCAAAACGCCCAGGCCATGTATGATTTGCGCAGTGAGCGAAAAAGTATCGGCCAATACCTGGCTGGCTGGCCGACCGACCACATCGTCGACCTGTGGCACGATCTGAAAAACCGCTTCAGTCAACTGGGTGGAAACTCGGGTCCGTATTTCCTGCGCATGTCGGGCAAGGATACTTTTCTGTTGACGGATTATGTCAACCAGGCACTGTTGAAATGGAGTGCCGTACAGGCCATACCACGCGGTAAACGGGCCCTGCAGAACGTACAGGAAATCTTCAACCAATGGAGTGACGAAAGCCAGCGTCCCCTGTGCCAGGTCAGCATGATCCTGGCGTTATCGGTCGATTGATCAAGGCCTTATTCGCCGGTTGATTCCCTCCCGGATTTCATGGCTGTACAGACAAAGTTCATTCATGACTGGCAGTTAAGCCCGAAAGATGCCATCCGCCTGCAGCAACAACTGGCTAAACAGGTGCGACTGGCAGATGATTTCGGAACAATCGATCTCGTTGCCGGCGTGGATGTCGGTTTCAAGGACGAGGGCAGGGTTACGCGTGCCGCCGTAGCCGTCCTGGCATTTCCGGCACTGGAACTTGAAGAGGTCGCTATCGGCCGGTGTGAAACCCGGTTTCCCTATGTGCCGGGCCTATTGTCTTTCCGTGAATTACCGGCCGTGTTGAAGGCGCTGGAAAAATTGCAAAGCGTCCCGGATATTCTGTTGTGCGATGGCCAGGGGGTTGCCCACCCGCGCCGCTTCGGTATCGCCAGTCACCTGGGCCTGATCTGTAACCTGCCGTCCATCGGCGTTGGTAAAAGCCGCCTGCTCGGCACGCACGCACCCGTGCCGGACGAACGCGGGGCCTGGCAACCCCTGTATGACAAATCCGAGACCATCGGTGCCGTGTTACGCACGCGCAAGGGTGTGAAACCGATCTATGTCTCTCCCGGGCACCGGATCAGCCTGTCCAGTGCAATCGAGTATGTCATGGCGTGCACGACGCGCTATAAATTGCCGGAAACCACTCGTCAGGCCCACCGATTTGCGTCAGGATAAACATTGATGGCGATTTATGATCAAAAGGCAGTAAATATGAAACAGCACCGGGTCAAATTTCGTTCAATCTTCCTGCTGATGCTGATACTACAGTCGGCATGCAGCCCGGCGGAAGATATGGCCGATAAACATCAGGCCATGCTGGAAGACATTCGTAACACCACCCGGTTCGTTAGTGATGAAACCGGCATCGGGTCACTGGATAACCGCGTTATGTCCGCCATTGCAAGTGTCCCGCGCCACCGTTTTGTGCCGGATGACATGCAATCTTATGCGTATATCAACCGCCCCCTGCCCATCGGTCACAAACAGACCATTTCCCAACCCTTTATTGTAGCCCTGATGACTCATCTTGCTGATGTGCAGTCAGACGAGAGAGTGCTGGAGGTCGGTACCGGTTCCGGTTACCAGGCGGCCATACTCGCTGAACTGGCAGCGGAGGTTTATACCATTGAAATCATAGAAGCGCTGGGACAACGGGCCGAAAAGACGCTCAAAGAGCAGGGTTACCGGAATGTCCAGGTTCGCGTTGGCGACGGATATGCCGGCTGGCCGGAACAGGCGCCGTTTGATGCAATCATCGTTACAGCGGCACCGGAAAACATACCCCCGCCGCTTGTCGAACAACTTGCACCGGGTGGACGCCTGGTTATACCGGTCGGCAGCCAATCCGGTGCACAGACCCTGACCGTTATCACGAAAGACCGGTCAGGCAACCTCTCCAGAAAGGAAATATTACTGGTTTCCTTTGTCCCATTGACAGGAGACCACTAATAACCCGGACAGGAGAGACGATATGCGGCTTGTATTTACCTTGTGCCTTATCCTGGTTTTACCGGTGCACGGCCTCCGATGATAGCGGCTTCATTTATGAAAACAGTAGCCGGCAGGCGCCGGATGGGGTTTATCGGAAACTCTAAAAGTCCCTCGAGGACTTGCGGTTTCATGTCATCTTCGAGGCCAATTTCAGCAAGAACCTGGCAAGATATGCCCGAGGCCCGGGGCGAAGAATACAATCGCAATAATTTTGAAGACGTACACAGCATGGTGATCTGTAATCCCTGGTACGCCAACCAGGTGCTGAACCTCGATCCGGTAATGATGACGCTGCCCCGATGACCGTTCAGTTGTTACACAAACAAGGCACGACAACAGAATTGTTTGAACACCTCACGCCCGTTGCAAAGGGAAGTCCGGAGGAAGATGTCCTGTGGGAAGTGGGAAACCATATTATCAGTGCTGTACTCTGACCAGGGCAGTAAGGATTTATACTACGGATTTTCATGCAACCTGCTAATCTCGCGGTATGACGGGTTGCCGGGATGATGCCATTCCCGAATGGAACGCCTGAAATTAAATTCAGCTTCTGAACGATTGTTCATGGATACAGCAAGGAGACCTTTATAGTAAAAGTAGTAACCGTAATGTTTCTTCAACAAACCCTGGTGCAGGAATTTCCCGCCCTCTTGAAGTAAATTTTCAATCCTGATCCAGTCCGGGTGTTCACGTTGTATATTCTGTTCGACGCGCGTCAATATGCCGGGCAAATGGTTGCAGATATTGTCCCTGGTGTTGATGATGAACCTGTCAGTCTCCATGTCCTCTTTTGTATGCAGGATGACGTTATTCAATACCCTGCAGCCGTCGGAGAGTATTTCGAAATAATGCATTTTTTCCCATTTATCGACTGGAACATCGCCATTCGCAAGTTTTATCCAGTAATTCAACAGTCCGGGGGAAACTACTGATCGGACAAACTCCGGGTCCTCGTTTTTCAGCACCCCGTAATACAGGCCGTAATCTTCTGTGCCATATTTGTGTACAAGCGATTGCGTGTAATATATATCCCTGTCTGTTGACAGGATGAAACGATCGACACGATTTACCATTTCACCGTATCTTGTTTTGTGTGGTCGGTATAACCGGTTGTTAAATACCTGCCCCATCACGTGATAAAGATCAATGTCCTTTCTGTATTTTTCGATTTTATTCAGGTAACCAATGCTACCGACGCTGGGGTCACCGCGCAGGAACAGGACGGAATTTCCCGGCAGTGAATCAAGCACTACCTTTGCATATTGTTCCGCCCAGAAGTCATTTCCTCGGTAATTATGTGGTAAATTTGTGCTGAAAGTCGTTCCTGCGAGGAGAATGAACACGCCTGGTATGACCAGGGTTCTTCTCAGTTTGAGGTGTGAGAGGTTGACGATATATCGGGAAATTACGTAAAAGCCAAGTCCGATCCATATTGCCGTAATCGCATAAGATACAATCGGGTAAACGCGGAATATGGCTATATGGTATGTATCAAAATCAAAATCCAGAAACAGAATCAGTAACAATGTGGAGCCCAGGAATCCGGCACACAATGCGGTAAAAAGTACCGGCCCACCTTTCTTCCATATATAGCCAAGACCTGCAAGTAAAAATGGCAGACTGAACCAGCCGAATTGCAGGACAGTTTCCCCGAGCACAAAGCGCATATAGGCCAGTTTGTCGGTCCATCCGGCAGCGGGGCTGATATCAATATCGGCATAGCCCTGGCGGCTTACATAAAACCAGAAGTCCCGAAAGCTTTCTATTGGTCCGTAAAAACTGATTTCGGGGTTTACTTGCGACCTCAGCACCATCCATAAATAGGGCATGAGACCCAACAGTAACCAGGGTATAGCCGGTAAAAATTTACGAGAGAAAAACTTCCACTTTTTCCATAAAAGCAGAATAAACATGGGTGTTGAGAGGACAAGCAGTGGCCAGTGATTGCTCAGCGCGAGCCCGTATAAAAAACAAATCCATTTTATATTTTGTTTGTTATTAGTTGCATTTCCGGAAGTGAGAACAAGGCACAGGTATAATATGGCAAGTATGAGAAGGATATTCAGGGTATACACTTCCGCAATAATTGCCTGTGACCAGAATGCTCCGGAAAATGCGAGACAAATGGCGGCCACGGAAGAGGCAGGTTTACTTCGACACAACAGGTAGACAATTTTCCATAGCAGCATGCATGCCAGCGCAGCAAACAGGCTGCTGAGCAAATGTACCCGCAATGCAATACTGCCTGATGGCAGGTAAGTGGCGAGATGTGAAAAGAGCGTATAAAGAGGATATCCCGGAGGATGTGAGATCCCCAGATAATAGGCAGACATGATGAAGTAACCGTCGTCCTCCAGGACAACGGTGGGTGAAGTACTCCATGCATAGACGATAAAGACCAGGAAAAATATTATCAGTAAGGCAAGGGTATCGCTTTCTGGTTTAATGCATTTGCTGTTATTCACGCCGTTCCGTGACCACATGTCGCATTTATATTTTCGGCAGGATGGAAATAATGAATCCGGGCCGGATAAATCCCAATTATCAAAAGTGTTAGCCGGTAATCAATCGGTGTTTCGCACTGTTTAACGGGCAGATGCCGGCCAGGGATGGCTATGAGTTATCCAGCTTGTCGTGAGTCTTGTCGATAACCGAATTACCAGTCTGATCGGATGTTGATTCGGCATTCTGCTCCTGTTTCTTGACCAGTCCGGTCAATTTGCCAAGCCAGCCGGAACCGGTTTTGTCCTCTACCAGTGCCATATCGGTCAGGGTAGTGTAGTCAGTCTTGCCAGTACCCAGGACCGGGAGTTCCTCGGCCAGGACAACTTTTTTCGGTACATAGAGCTCGCCGTATTTGTGTTTACGGGCGTAATCCTGTAGCTGCTTGCGCATGGCTTCCTTGTTATCGGTAACAAGGACGATCTTTTCACCTTTCTTTTCATCGGGCAGGTTAACAGCGGCATGATTGAAATCCGGCCAGATTTGTAATGCAAGCTCCTCTACAGCTGTCAGCGATATCATTTCACCGCCTATCTTGGCGAATCGCTTGGCGCGGCCAAGTATTGTAATGAAACCTTCCTCATCAATTTCAGCGATATCGCCCGTGTCATACCAGCCGTGGCCGCGGTCGGTAGATGGTGGCTGCAGTTTGCCGGGTTTATCATGCAATAAATATCCCAGCATTACATTCGGGCCCCTGACTATCAGGCGGCCACCATGCTCGATACCCGGGACAGGCTCGAGATAGGATTCCATGTCGGGCATACATCGGCCGGTTGTACCCATTTTGTTCAGCATCGGTGTGTTTACTGATATTACCGGACTGGCTTCCGTTACGCCGTAACCCTGGAGAATCCGTATACCGAATTTTTCCATCCATCGTTGCTGGGTATTGTCACGGAGTTTTTCGGCACCGGCGACGACATAGCGGCAACTGTGAAAATCGAACGGATGGGCGTGGCGGGCATAACCCTTGAAAAACGTGTTGGTTCCGAAAAGTATGGTGGCACCGATTTCATACACAAGTTCCGGGATAATGCGGTAATGGAGCGGCGTCGGGTAGAGAAAAATCCGGCTGCCACCCAGTAATGGCATGAGGCATCCCGCATTCAGGCCGAAACTGTGAAACAGCGGCAGGCAGGAAAACAGGATATCGGTCGGCTGAAAATCGATATGACAGCTGACCTGCGCATAATTCGACAACAAGTTACTGTGTGACAGGACAACACCCTTGGGGATTCCCTCAGAACCGGAAGTGAACAGGATCAGGGCCGGATCATCCGGGTGGCGATCGCGTGCCATGCGGCGGTAGTGGCGGCGGACAAATCCAGCACGCACGAGGCCCGTCAGCTTGTCAATCAGCGAGACACGTTGCCGGATATCTTCCAGATAGATGACATTCAGTTCCCGTTCCAGTGTTTCGGCAATTTCATGCAGATTGGCGCTTTCAATAAATTTCCGCGAGGTATAAACCGTTTTAATCCGGCCGGTCTCACAGGCCTTCAGGATGATTTTCTGACCAACACTGAAGTTCAGCATGGCCGGAATGCGGCCGATATACTGGAGTGCCATGAAGGTTATTACTGTACCGATGACGTTCGGCATCATGATCCCCACATGCTCGTTGGGTTCTGTATCATCGCGGATCGCGCGGCCGAGTATGAGTGAGCGCTGAATAAGCTGCTTGTAGGTATTCGGTTCGCGGGTTATGTCTTCTATAATCGGAGTGTTTTTCCCGTACCTTTCTGAAGCAGTCAGCAGAGCATCAAATAACGTAGTGCGGTAATCGAACGTGCTGTAGATCAGGCGGAACATCAGGTCCTGCAATTGCAGGCTGATCGCCTTTCGCCTTTCGTGTCCCTGTATTTCCGGTGCTACCGAAATACGCGTCGGCGGCAGGATGGTCAGGGTAATCTTCGGAAACCGGACGATACGCCCGCGGCCTTTCATATAGGACATGGGACTGAATTGTGGACCGTCTATCGCAATCGGCAGAATAGCTGCTCCCGCCTTGTCAGCGACCAGGCCCGGACCTTCATAGATTTTCATCAGTGATCCGGTAATGGTGATTCGTCCTTCCGGGAAAATGACAGCCTTGCGATCCTGTTTCAGAAACTTGATCATGGACTTGACCGATAACGGACTGGTTGGATCCATGATGAAAAGATCGACGAACTTCAGGAAAGGCCTGAAACTTTTCTTGTCGGCGATCGTGGTATTGATGGCAAAGGTGGGTGTTTCCGGCAGCCAGGCATAAAGCAGGATACCGTCGAGAAGGGACGTGTGGTTGGCAACGATCAATACCCGATCGCCGGCCTTGTGATAATTTTCGAGACCGCTGACCTCAACGCCATAGAGCAGTTTGAGGATTCGTCGAAGGAGAAACTTGGCAAGTCTGATCATGGCGCAATTCTATGTCTGTTACCTGCCTCTCGCGAACCGGCCAGGTCAACCGGCGAATAATCGCCTGATGTCAACCGGCCCTGCCGGTTTCATGCATCCGAGGGTGGTGTGCCAAGATAGATATCAAGATTCTGCCCGGGTTTGAGATAGCTCCGCCCCCCCAGGCTGTTCCACTTCTGTAATTGTTTAACGGAAACACCGTAGCGCCTGGAAATCAACCAGAGAGAATCTCCTTCCTTGACGGTATAGCTGATGTGTTTCTGTGAAGTGGAAGTCGCTCGACTCGCGACCTTGACTGTCCCGGCAGAATCTTTTTTTACCCATACAACCAGTTTGTTGCCGGGATGCAGAAGCTTGTTCGGGGAAATGCCGTTCCAGGCGCACAGTTGCCGCACACTGACCCCGTAGGCGCGGCTGATATCCCAGAGGTTGTCCCCGCGTTGCACGGTATAGAGATATCGTTCGCCATCGCCGCTGCGGGTGAGACCGCGGAAACGCCGTGCATCAAGGCTGAGCGTATAATGATCCAGCGGTTTTTTCGCGGCCGGGATCAAAAGTGACCCGCCGGCACGAATGGTGTTGCCGCGCAAACGGTTCACCTGCTTGAGTGTCGCCACGTCCGTACGGTGAATTGCGGCGATCTTGCTCAGAGTATCGCCCTTGCTGATTTTGTGTTGCTTCCATTGCACCCGCTCTTTGTCAGGTAGTCCTGACAGCTTGTCCCTGAAATCTTCGGCAATATCAACCGGCACAAGAATATGATGCGGCCCGTGGGGATCAGTTGCCCAGTTGTTGATTCCCGGGTTGAGCCTGTAAACGGTTTCCATGTCCAGTTCTGAGAGCTCCGATACGGTTGCCAGGTCGATTTGACTGCCGACATCGATTTGCCGGAAATAGGGCTCGTTGGGTATGGTTTTCAGGGTGATGTTGTATTTTGCCGGACTGGCCACCAGTTCGGAGACGGCCAGAAGACTGGGGACATAGCCGCGTGTTTCACGTGCAAGGCGCAGCGACCAGAAATCTGTCGGCTTGCCGGCACGCCTGTTGCGTTCGATGGCGCGGGCCACGTTACGTTCGCCGGTATTATAGGCCGCGAGAGCAAGCAACCAGTCGCCGTTGAATTCGGCATGCAGTTTTTGCAGGTAATCCAGCGCGGCCCCGGTTGCAGCGACAATATCGCGCCTGCCGTCATACCACCATGTCTGTTTCAACCCGTATAATCGACCTGTTCCGGGAATAAATTGCCAGATTCCTGATGCCCGGCTGGGAGAATGCGCGAAGGGTTGATAGGCGCTTTCGACAACCGGTAATAACGCGAGGTCGAGTGGCATGTCACGTGCCTCGAGTTGTTCAACGATATAGTGGATATAGGGCGTGGCACGATCCGCCACGCGGTCCAGATAATCCTGGTGACGTGAATACCAGGACAGCCTTTCCTGCGTCGACCGGCGCGAGAGATCCCGTTGCAGGCGCAGGTCGGATCGAATCCTCGCCCAGATATCGGCATGTTCAGGGGCAGGTGAGTCTGCTGTCTCGCCTGGCGGTTCCGGAATATCACGTGTGGCAAGCCGTTTCCGGAGTGATTCTCTGGCTGCGCGTACATCTTCGTCATCTGCCATTGCTGTTGCATCTTTCCGGTTATCCGTACCGGCAGTATCACGTGATATATCCTGTTGCGGTGTTGTTGTGCAGGCGCACAACAGTGACAGGCAGAGGAAGATGGAGATACTGTTTTTCAGCATCCAGCAATGCTATGGATCAGGTGTAAAATGGTCAAGTAAAACTTTAATTTCCGTAATGATTGGTGTGAAATTGCCATAAATTTAAATAAGGCGATATCATCCTGATGACCGAGCACGATAACGTCGTCAATGAACAGGCAGAAAAACGCGCACGGCTGGGAAAATGGTTTTATAGTGTGTTAGGACTGCGCGTTACCCGCCTTGAAAAAAACCGTCTCGGCCAGGTTCTGCCGGGGCTGTTTGGTTATCATATTGTGCAGATTGGTGAATTTGCCGCCGATCACTTGCTTGAGACCAGTCGCATCAATCACAAAATCCATTCGGCGGTTGATTTTTCCGCCGAAGACGGGCCAGGCCCGGATTTTTTGTCCAGTCATGTTGCATTGCCAATAGCGAGTGAAAGTGTCGACGTTGTCGTTTTGCCGCATGTGCTCGAGTTTGATGACAACCCGCACCAGGTATTGCGTGAGTGTGAACGTATCCTGATAGGGGAAGGGCATATCGTTATCACGGCATTTAATCCCTGGAGTCTGTGGGGACTCTGGCGGCTGCTGCTGGCATGGCGCGAACAACCTCCCTGGCAGGGCCGGTACTACCGCGTTAACCGCGTCAAGGACTGGCTGACTCTGCTTGATTTTGAAATTATAAAGTCAGAATATTTTTTCTATCGACCGCCACTGCAAAATAATCGAATCATGTCAAAACTCAAATTCATGGAGCAGCTGGGCCGTTATTGCTGGCCTGTTTTCGGGGGAATCGTCATGCTTGTTGCCAAGAAACGGGTCGTTCCGTTGACGCCCATAAAGATGCAATGGCAAACCCGGCGGCAATTGATCGCTTCCGGCGTTGCCGAACCTTCTGCAAGAATGAACCGTTACACATGACATCCGGACACGTGGAGATATTTACCGACGGCGCCTGTCGCGGCAATCCCGGCCCCGGCGGCTGGGGCGTTTTATTAAGATACAACTCGGCCGAAAAGGAGCTCAGCGGTTCCGAGGAGGATACCACGAATAACCGCATGGAATTGACGGCAGCGATCAAGGCACTGGAAGCATTGAATAAACGTTGTCATGTCGTTCTTACGACTGACTCCCAGTACGTGATGCAGGGCATTAATGAATGGCTTGACGGCTGGAAACGCAGAAACTGGAGAACGGCCAACAAGCGGCCGGTAAAGAATGTCGACCTCTGGCAACAACTCGATGCATTGACGGCAAAACACGACATCGACTGGCAATGGGTCAGGGGACATAGCGGCCACACGGAAAATGATCGTGTCGATCAACTGGCCAACCAGGCGATTGATGAAATGCTGAATAAAAAAGTTTGAAGTTTCATGTTTCACGTTTATTGTTTGTAGTTAGAACCTTAAACGTGAAACCTGAAACATAAAACGTAAAACCGGAGTGTAATTTGCGTCAAATCGTTCTAGACACCGAAACAACAGGTCTTGATCCCCTGCAGGAACACCGGATTATCGAGATCGGTTGCGTGGAAATACACAACCGTCGCCTGACCGGCAACACATTCCACTATTATCTGAACCCCGATCGTGAAATCGAGGACGGCGCCTACGAAGTTCATGGTATCAGCAACGAGTCACTTGCCGACAAACCGCGTTTCGCTGAAATCGCCCGGGAGTTTGTTGACTTTATCCGTGATAGCGAATTGATCATTCACAACGCACCCTTTGATGTGGGTTTCCTGAATGCGGAGTTTGCCTTGCTCG
Organism: Gammaproteobacteria bacterium; assembly: GCA_035471825.1. Taxonomy (GTDB): domain Bacteria; phylum Pseudomonadota; class Gammaproteobacteria; order Eutrophobiales; family Eutrophobiaceae; genus DATIPP01. Next base: position 7,128 of record DATIPP010000288.1, on the reverse strand, counting down.
GATCGGAATGGGGCAGGGTGGAAGATTATTGCGAGATTGTAGACACGCTCATGCTGGCACGAGACAGGCATCCTGGCCAGAAAAACAGCCTGGACGCGCTTTGCCAGCGTTATGAGGTAGATAATTCTCAGCGAGATCTGCACGGCGCGTTACTGGATGCGCGTATCCTGGTCGATGTTTACCTCGCCATGACCGGAGGGCAAACGGCTCTTTCCCTGGATGATCATGCCGCCGGGCTTACCATGCGTACCCCGGCGATCCGTGAAGTGGATCCTGACCGTCCCCGCCTGCCGGTTATTCAACCCGACAAGGAGGAACTCGCCGCCCATCAGGACAGGCTCGATGCCATAGAGGCGGCCAGCGGGAAAACAAGTGTGTGGAGGAGAGTTATGAGTGCTGAGGACTGAATAACGAGTACAAATAGTTCATCACTCAGTACTGACTGCCTCCTGCACCATGGGTTGCAATTCGCCTTTCTGAAACAGGTCCAGAACGATATCGCAGCCACCGATCAATTCGCCATTTATATACAACTGTGGAAAGGTCGGCCAGTTTGAATAGGACTTGAGACCGGAGCGAACTTCCGGATCGGCAAGCACATCGACATAGGCGAATTCCACGTTACAGGCCTTCAGTGCCTGTACTGTTTGCATGGAAAACCCGCATTGCGGCATATCCGGCGAACCCTTCATGAAAATCACGACCGGGTTGCTTTCGATGGCCTCTTTAATCCTGTCATTTACGTCCATAGAATTACCTCAAAATTAATACAGAAAAATTAAGCGCAATTGTAACACCGGTAAAGGCAGGGGTGATAGGGTGCTGGGTGATGGTTTATCGTTTCAGGTTTCAGGTTTACGGTTAATACATTACTTGTAACTTATGGCTTATTGCTTATGACTATATTTCCCCCAACCCCCGCCACCGGCGGTCATGACAGTCAACCGGTCGCCTGTATCGGTTGTAATAGTGGTCTTGGCGGGTAATGGTTTGCCGTTAACAAGGTTTTTCCCGCATCCCCCGGCGCCACCGCCGGCAAGTCCCCAGGGTGAGCGGTAACGGCGTTCGGTTAAAAGCGAAACCGATGCCGGTTGCAGGAATTCAAATTCCCTGATAACGCCTTCACCGCCGCATCTTTGTCCCCGCCCGGCGGAATCATTGCGAATGGCATAGCGGGTAATGCGCAGGGGATAGTATTTTTCCAGGATCTCGATCGGGGTATTCAGGGTATTGGTCATATGGGTTTGCACCGCGTCCAGCCCGCCGCCCGCGGCTCCGGCACCCATACCGCCGCCGAGCGTCTCGTAATAATCCCAGTCCGCACCACCCATGGCGATATTGTTCATGCTGCCGTGACTTGCGGCGGGAATCTGGTCTGGCAGCGCCGGTGCAAGCGCGCCGAGAATGACATCAACCACGCGGGAACTGGTCTCGGCATTTCCGGCGGCGACAGCGGCGGGATGGCGGGCATTCAGCAGGGACCTGGCCGGTGCGTGAATGGATACGGGTCTGAAACTGCCGGCGCAAGCCGGTGTCTGCGGTGGCATCAGGCAATAAAAAACGTAATAGACCGCAGCCGCAGCCACGGACAAGGGGCAATTGATATTGCCGGCGACCTGTTCACCGGTGCCGGTAAAATCGACTGTAATCGTATCGCCGGTAACGGTCAGTGTGACTTCTATCGGGATAGCGGCATTACCCATGCCGTCATCATCCATGACGTCGGTAAAATGATACCGGCCGTCGGGTATTTCCTGCAGGCCGGCGTGGGCAAGTGATTCCGCGTAATCGTTCAACGCCTGTAATCCTGACGTAAAGTGCTTTACCTGCATGGACTCAACAAGCGATAAAAGGCGTATTCGGCCGGTGAGGTTGGCACTTATCTGGGCACTGAAATCTGCCCGGCCGAGTTGCGGGTTACGCAAGCGATCGAGAATGTCACCAAAGGATCCTTCCAGCAGTTGGCCTTTTTCCATTAACAGTGTCGGTGAGATGACCACGCCCTCTTCATCGAGACGGGTTGCCAGCGGCATGGAACCCGGACTGCTCGCGCCGATATCGGCGTGATGGGCGCGGTTGGCGACAAAGGCACAGAGCTGACCGTCGGCGAATACGGGACTGATGACCGTCACGTCGGGCAGATGCGTGCCGCCCAGGTAGGGATCGTTCAGTATGACCATGTCACCGTCATGCCAGTCACGGTGGTTGACGATATCCGCCATGGCATAGGCCATGCTGCCGAGATGGACAGGTATGTGAGCGGCCTGTGCCGTCAACTCGCCCCGGGCATCGAAAACGGCACAGGAGAAATCCAGCCGGTCCTTGATATTGGGTGACAGGGCCGTGCGCATCAAGACAGCCCCCATTTCGTCACAGACCGTTTGTATCCGGTGATTGAATAACGTCAGTTCGATACCGTCCATGGTGTGCTAGCGTAATCGCCCGTATATGATGGAATCAATGTCTTATTCGGGGGATGAAAGCCCCGCTTTCCCCACGTATAATCGGAAGCAATCATCAAGGTGGCCGGTGGACCCGGTCACTCGTTTAAAAAGCAAGGGGGGTATGAATATGAATCCGCTCAAGTCCGTTTCCGGTACCATAATACTGGGTTTTGTTACGGCCATTGTCATTACGCTTCTTATTCCTGACACGGAATTCATGGCCTGGTCAACAGTCGTCTGGTTGCACGTTTTTTTCGGCATTATCTGGATTGGACTTTTGTATTATTTCAATTTCGTCCAGGTCCCGGCAGTGGCCGATGCCGGCGCTGACTCGGACGGACCCGGCCCGGCGGCAATCAACAAGTATGTTGCACCGCGTGCACTGTGGTGGTTTCGCTGGGGCGCGCTGTTGACCTGGCTGACCGGCGCCGCGGCACTCGAGATCATGGGTGTTGGCTTTGTCGAGGCCTTCACCCTGCAACAAGGTGCCCTGGTAATCGGCATCGGTGCCTGGCTGGGTACGATCATGCTGTTCAATGTCTGGGTGTTGATCTGGCCGAACCAGAAAAAAATACTGGGTATAGTCGAGGCAACCGAGGATGAAAAGGCAAAGGGCAAGTTTGTTGCACTTATGGCATCGCGCACCAACACATTTCTTTCGATACCGTTGATCATGTGCATGGTTGGACACGCCCACGGCCTGCCGCTTTAATCCGGACAGTTTCACTGAACCGAAACCAAGCCCGGCTATTCAGGCCGGGTTTGTTTTTTAGGGAAGGAAAAAACTGAAATGTCCCCGCATACCGAGCCACCGATGAACCAGTATCTGATGTCCAGTTACAAACCGTTGCAGGTCGCCTTTGAATCGGGGCAGGGTGCCTGGTTGACGGACCGGGAGGGGGACCGTTACCTGGATGCCCTGAGCGGGATCGCTGTCTGTGGACTTGGACATGCGCATCCGTTATTGCAGCAGGCACTGGCCGATCAGGCCGGGCGATTGTTGCATACTTCGAACCTTTACCGGATCCCGCTGCAGGAAAAACTGGCGCAGCGTCTCGTTGCTATCGCCGGCATGAACAAGGTGTTTTTCTGCAATTCCGGCGCCGAGGCCAATGAAGCGGCCATAAAGATTGCACGCTTGTACGGCCATATAAAAAATACTCATGAGCCGGTCATAATTGTTGCAGAAGGCAGTTTTCATGGGCGAACCATGGCGACACTCAGTGCAAGCGGAAATGCAAAAGTACAGGCAGGATTTGAACCGCTTCTGACAGGTTTCAGGCATGTTCCCTACAATGACCCCGATGTGATTGAAACTATTCTCTCGCATGAAAACGGGATTGTTGCTGTCATGCTGGAACCGATCCAGGGTGAAGGCGGGATTAATATCCCGGACGGCGGTTACCTGAAATCTGTGCGTGAATTATGCAATGCACACGATGTGCTTTTGATACTCGATGAAATCCAGACCGGATTGTGCCGCACCGGCAAGTGGTTTGCCTTTCAGCATGAAGGTATCATCCCGGATATCATGACAGTCGCAAAGGCGCTTGGAAACGGCGTTCCCATCGGCGCCTGCATGGCACGGGGCAAGGCTGCGGATCTGATACAACCGGGAAGCCACGGTTCAACATTTGGAGGAAACCCGCTGGCGGCACGTGCCGCATTGACCGTTCTCGATGTACTGGAGGGAGAAGAACTGGCGCAGCAGGCTGCGGCAATTGGTCAACTTATGCTGACGCGTTTTGAAAAAGATCTCGCAACTGTGAGAGGTGTTGTTGCAGTCCGGGGATGTGGTTTGATGATTGGTATTGAACTGGACCGGGACTGCGGTGAACTTGTCGCCAGGGCCCTCAGGCAGAGATTGCTTATCAATGTAACGGCGGGCCGTGTCATACGGTTGTTGCCGCCATTGATTATTACCGAAAAGGAGGCACTGCTAATTGTTGACTTGGTCGGCCGTTTGATCAGGGAGTTTTTACAACAGGAATGAATTCGTGATGGAAATTCGACATTTTCTCAGTCTCGATGATCTGACACCGGCTGAACTGGACCGGTTGATCGAGTCGGCTATTCACGGCAAACAGCGGTTACGGGAAGGCGGTGTACAACAGACATTGAAGGGCAGGGTGCTTGCCATGATCTTCGAGAAGTCCTCGACCCGGACACGTGTCTCGTTCGAGACGGGCATGGCACAACTGGGTGGGCAGGCCGTGTTTCTTTCTCCCGAGGATACGCAACTCGGCAGGGGTGAACCAATAGAGGACACTGCCCGGGTTTTGTCGAAGATGGTCGATGCCGTCATGATCCGCACTTTTGAGCATGAAAAACTGCAACGCTTTGCGAAGTTTGCCGATATCCCGGTGATTAACGGTTTGACCGATACCTATCATCCCTGCCAGTTGCTGGCGGACATGCAGACTTATCGGGAGCACCGGGGCTCGATCAAAGACAGGATTGTTGCCTGGCTCGGTGACGGTAACAATATGTGCCACTCCTATATCAATGCCGCCCGCCTGTTTGATTTTGAATTGCATATCGCGTGCCCGGAAACACACCGTCCGAGGCCGGAGATTGTGGAATCGGCCGGTGATCATGTGCATCTGTATTCAGATCCTGCAGAGGCAATCACGAATGCCGACCTGGTTGTTACGGATGTCTGGGCCAGTATGGGGCAGGAATCGGAATCGGAATCCCGGACCACGATTTTCAGGGATTACCAGGTGAATAAAAAAATGATGGACCAGGCCCAAAAAGATGCCCTGTTTATGCATTGCCTGCCGGCGCATCGCGGCGATGAAGTAACGTCGGAAGTGATCGATGGGCCACAAAGCGTGGTCTGGGACGAGGCCGGCAATCGCCTGCATTCGCAAAAGGCATTGCTGGAATTTTTATTAGTGAATAATAATAAGTAATAAGTGACCGGTAATAAGATATAGGTAATAAATATCTTCATAACAGGATTTGAAATACCAATTTCTTTTCACTTAAAACTTGTCACTTGTTACTTATTACTGCCTTTAAATGCATTTTCTGCTAAGCAACGATGACGGTTACCAGGCCCGCGGCCTGGAACTGCTGGCCGAGGCGGTCAGCCAGGTGGGAGAGATCACTGTTGTCGCGCCGGATCGCAATCGCAGTGGCGCGAGCAATTCATTAACTCTGGACGCGCCACTCTATCCCCAAACTGCCGCAAACGGATTCATTTTTGTCAACGGCACGCCGACCGATTGCGTCCACCTGGCTATCACGGGGCTCATCAGAGGTGAGCCGGACATGGTTATCAGCGGAATCAATGCCGGTGCGAATCTCGGTGACGACGTACTGTACTCCGGCACTGTGGCCGCCGCCATGGAAGGGCGGTATCTCGGTTGTCCCGCGATCGCTATTTCGCTGGCCGGGCCCAATCCCACACACTATGAAAGTGCCGTCAAGATTGTCATGCAGATGGTTAATTCCCTGTCAACATTAAATACCATTCCGGATATTCTCCTGAACGTAAATATTCCGGACCTGCCCTATGAAGAAATCGGATCCTACGAGATCACCCGCCTCGGAAATCGTCACAAGTCCGAACCGGCTATTCCGACACAGGATCCCCATGGTCGCCCGGTCTACTGGGTCGGACCCGTCGGTTCGGAGCAGGACGCCGGTCCCGGTACGGATTTTTACGCGGTCAGGGAGGGAAATATTTCCATTACGCCCCTGCAAGTGGACCTGACACGGTATAATGTAATCGAGCAACTGACAGACTGGCTTGGAGATATCATCAAAGATGACACATAACCTGCGGGGGATCGGCATGACATCACAACGCACACGTGATCGATTGATCGCGACCCTGCGTGCCATGGGAATAAAGTCGGACAAGGTGCTTGATGTCATCAAGAATACCCCGCGGCATATTTTTGTGGACGAGGCACTTTCCAGTCGCGCCTATGAAAATACGGCTTTGCCTATCGGCCACAACCAGACAATTTCACAACCCTATATCGTTGCCCGTATGACCGAGGCGCTGGTCAATGGCGGAAGACCCGAAAAGGTACTTGAAGTTGGAACCGGTTGCGGCTATCAAACTGCAATCCTCGCCCAGTTGGCGGAAAAGGTTTACAGCGTGGAACGGATCGACGCCCTGTTAAGCAAGGCCCGTATGCGGATGCACCAGCTCCGCTTTCGCAATGTCAAGTTTTGCCACGGGGATGGCAATCTTGGCTGGCCGGAATATGCACCGTATGATGGCATTATCGTTTCGGCGGCACCGGTGGGTGTGCCGGAGACGCTATTGCAACAACTGGGTGTCAATGGCCGGCTGGTGATACCCGTCGGGAAAATGGGACACCAGAAATTGTTATTGATCACACGCACGGAAGAGGGGTACCAGGAACAGCAACTTGACCTGGTCAGTTTTGTACCGATGCTTGAAGGTGTTGGATAATCATTAATGCATTGCCGGGAAATCGCATTCGGACTGCAGTTCCTGCTGCTCTGCTTGCTGCTGAATGCCTGTACCTCCAGTGTCCGGGCACCGGTTGTCTCACCGGGAGACACACGTCAGAAACAATCTGTTGAATCCGCACGGCAGAAACCCAGGGCCACGGGAGAAGATGCCGATTCTTATATTGTAAAAAAGGGCGATACGCTTTATTCCATCGCATGGAATTACGGGCATGATTACCGTGAAGTA
>DATIPP010000287.1:0-3495 GCA_035471825.1 Gammaproteobacteria bacterium | reverse complement strand
ATGCTGAAATGGATCCGGAAGCAACGGTTTCAGCGCGTGTATGATCTGCAATCAAATGATCGCTCGGGCCTCCTGTGCGCGCTGTCCGGTATTCCCGAGCGGGTGGGCAACCATCCCTGTTTTCCCTATACACACCACCCGCCTGACCCGTGGCGCGGACAATGTCATATTTATGAACGCTCCCTGCAACTCCTGGCGGCTGCCGGCATCGAGGCAGAACCCGGCCCGCCGATTTTGCCTCCTGCAACAGGAACCGGTGATCGGGTTGACGCCTGGTTACAACAACACGGATTGAACGACGGCGGGTTCGTTATCATGCACGCCGGGGCCAGCCGCAATCATCCGGAAAAACGCTGGCCGGGGTTTGCCATGCTTGCTGAAAAAGTGGCCGGAGCGGGGATGACCGTCGTCTGGATCGGCACGGAGGAGGATGCCGCGCTTAACCGTTCACTCGCCGAACAACACGGCATGGATGCAACCGGCGAGTTTTCGGTGCTTGAACTCGCCGAACTGGGCCGGCATGCCGCGTTTGCCGTAACCAATGATTCCGGGCCCATGCACATACTTTCCGCATCCGGGATCCCGGTCTATGGACTGTTCGGGCCGACCAACTGGCGGCGCAATCATGCGATCGGCCAGAAAGATAACGTGATCAAGGCGGGAAGTGACAGGGGATTTTCGCCCACGGCCATTAACAAGCTTTCCGTTGCAACCGTGATCGAAAGACTGAAACGGGATCAGCGTATTTCGTGATTGTCCCGCATACTGCCGTAAAGCTGCATCAGTGAAGTAACAACAACGGCTTTACTGTACTTGTTCCTGAACAGTCTGAGAGCACTAGATGCCTTTTCCCTCCGTAACAGGTCGTCCCGGGCGTCGACCATCGCTGACGCGAGCAATTCCACGTCACCGGGCGATACCAGGAAAGCAGTCTGCGTATCCAGTATTTCCCGCGGACCATCTGTTGTCGTGGCAATTATCGGTACCCCCAGAGCCATTGCCTCCAGCACTGCGATACCGAATGGCTCGTCGAGTGAAGGTAATACAAACACATCGGCATGTTTCATGAAATCCTCGATATCGGTGACCCAGCCCGAAAATGTCACAAACGGTTCCAGTTGCAATGCGCGGCATTGTTCCCGGAGTGTTTCGGATTCAGGACCGTCGCCGCCGATGACAAGATACGCCCTGTATCCCTGATCAAGATAGCGCCGGAATGATTCAAGCAGGATATGAAAGCCTTTTTTGCGCACAAGTCTGCCGTAAGTCACAAATTGCATCGGCTCCTTGCGCGACGTTTTCACTTTTTCGGCCGGCGGCTGAGAGGAAAAATTCGGAATAATCCTGATCCGCTCTGGCGCGATACCCTGCCGAACCAGGTATTGCTCCTGGCTGTGGGTCGTGGCAATAAAACAATCCACGTGCCGATAGTATTTCAGGTCGACGTAATTATGGGTTTTTGCGACCAACGGGATTCCGAGCCTAGCACAAGCCCTGCCGGCCATGCAGGCTCCACGTGCAAGGTGTGCATGGACAACGGCCGGTCCAAAGCGCCCGATACTATTCTCGATCCGCTTTCCCGCGATCAGATCCCACCAGCCAAGGGGCGAAAACGTATCGATTTGCAATGCCGGAATCTTCATCAACCGGGCCCGTTCGCAGAACCGGCGATGACAGATTGCCTGCACATCGTGCCCTTGTTCGGCAAGCGCCACGCTTAAATCAACAAAGTAACGCTCCGCACCGCCGAACCCTTTTGCCAGCATGATTTGCGTTATTTTCATCGCGATCCTGTCTCAGCCCCGGCCAGCATGTCATGGGTGATCACCCGGGCAACGTCTTCAATAGCGATGTTATGGATATCCTGACCTTCACCCACAAGCCAATATGCCCGTTCACTCCAGGGCCGGTAGACGTCGGGCCGGCCCGGACCAAACAGCGTCAATGTTGCCGTGTCCACTCCACTGGCCATGTGTCCGAGCCCCGAGTCATTGCCCACGAAAACTGATACTTTTTCAAGCAGGGCGGCCGCTTCCAGCAGGCTGGTCCGGCCGCAAAAATCAAGACAGTCGATACCTGCCTGTTCGGAGATCACCTCCGAGCGCTTGCTGTCTTCAGCGTTACCCAGCAGAACCACACCATCGAAACGGGAACAAACCTTTTCAATCAAGCAAACGAAATTTTCCGGCGGCCAGATTTTGCCGTGCCAGTTCGCGCCCGGCCCGAGGCCGATCAGCCGGCGGCCGCTGAATTCACCCAGCCGTTCCTGTGCTTCTTTTCGTACCGTGTCATTCAGCCACACTTTACAGGCCGGGATCGGCCTGTCGCCGTGCAGGGACCGGATCACGCCCATATAGCGTTCCACGGCGTGCACGCCGTAATGCCTTGCCCGGTGCTTGGTAAGACGTTTATCGGCACGCAAAAACCAGGCAAGGCCGTCCGTACGCAAATCGACCACCAGTTGATAACGCCGGCGACGCAGCTCCCGTATTAACGCCGGACCGCCACGCAGCCATCCCCGCTTGTCCTTGTGCAATATCCTGTCACGGCAGGGGCAATATCGAAACAGTTCGCTGGAACGCACATCCCCGACGATATCAATGCGTGCCTCCGGAAAACGGTCATGCAGTGCCTGCAGGACCGGTGTGGTCATAACCGCGTCACCGATATTGCTGAGCGAGATGAAAAGTATTCGTTCTTCCGGCACCGGTCATTCCAGGCGGTTTTCTTCCCAGAGCGGCCGCCAGTCGAAAAACGGCGGCAGTGTGCGCTCCGTTTGCATATGTGCCGCAAGCGCCGGAAGGGGCGCAAACCCCGGCACGTGTTCGAACAAGCGGTTGGTGGTTCTGGATTCCACTCCCTTGCGACGCCTCGATCGATCACCGACATAACGTGTGTTGGAGAAATAATCCCAGTATTTTTTTACGAGATCCGAATGCATGAACAACACATGCGTGGCGTGGCTGATTGTGCGCCAGTGTCTGTTCTCTCCCTGCAACAGGTAGGAAGGATAGAGCGACCTGATATAAAGGAATTCATGTTCCTGGGGATGCAGGACCAGGTGAGTATCAAACATGTCGTACACATGTCGATAAAAATGCACCATCTCGTTAATGGCGGTTTTTTCATGCAGGTAATCGTCCTCGCAAAAATAAAACAGGCCATCACGCTCGCGCGCATACTTAAACTGTTGCAATAATGATTCGCCCTGCCCCCGCGCTTTCGTTGTAATAATCGAGGTATCACACTTTGCTTTTTTTTGTAAACATTCGAGACTATTCCTGCCGGGCGTGTCCGAGTGATCGTCGAGGATAATAAAATTCAGCACGAGATCGGGGTTGTGTGCAACAGCGTGATTGATTGACTTGACCAGTGAGTGGATGCAGCGAACAACAATTTCCCGGTGATCGGTGCCGGTCAGTCTTTGCTCCTGTGCTTTCCGGTTGTCTGCCCTCAGGCATGTGCGGAGACAGATATAGAGGTATTTAAAAGTCG
>DATIPP010000286.1:0-3413 GCA_035471825.1 Gammaproteobacteria bacterium | reverse complement strand
CCTTCCTCGTTTGCGGTCAGGTCCGCCAGCATCAGGATCGATGTGATCCCGCCATGCTTTTCAACTACTGTTTGCAGGTACTTCATGTAATCATCAACCTTGTCGAGTTGCCGGTAACACTCCAGCAACGGGATTACGACTTCCGGAAAATATTCAGGGTCCTGCTTTTCAATACGTTTATAGGCCTTTATCGCCTGCCGATACTTGCCCTGCTTTTGCAGGTACTGGCCTTCAATCAGGCTGGCCCGTGCGCAATCGGGGGCAATTGCCAGTGCCTTTTTCAGGTTATCTTGGAAAGCCTTTTCCTGGCCTTCCCGGAGCATCTCCTCCGCTTTCTCACAATAAAAATGGGCGATTATCGGATCCAGTTTTTCACCGGCTGAATATTCCAGCCGGCGGGCGGTGTTGATGGCATTATCCCATTCTTTTTCCTGCTGGTAGATCTCGAGCAGTTCGCGCTGCGCCTGGACGGAATAGGAACCACTCTCGACAAGTTCCAGGAACAGGCTTTCGGCCCTGTCCAGAAGCCCCGATCGCATGTAGTCCATGCCCAGTTCCAGCAATGCATGGGATCGCTGTTCAGGAGTCAAAGTCGGACGGGCAATCAGATTCTGGTGGATACGGATGGCACGGTCCACTTCACCCCGGCGCCGGAAAAGATTGCCGAGTGCCAGGTGGGTTTCCACTGTTTCACTGTCAACTTCCAGCATCCGGATAAAGACCTCGATGGCCTTGTCCGGCTGTTCATTCAGGACGTAGTTGAGACCCTTGAAATATTCCGGGTGAATGCTGCGGAGGGAGGTCTTTCTCTTCGACAACACGCTGCGTCGTCCCAGCCACCAGCTGATAATGGCAGCGGCAGGGATAAGCCATATTAATACTGTCCAGTCTGCGGCCATGTATCAGTCCCTGACCGGCAAGACCCTCAGATTTTCAACCTCTTTCTCGGTCATCCTGATCTGCTTTTGTAACAACGCCTGCTGGTGTTTCAAACGCAACAGGAGTGGCAAAAGGGAAATAACACCCAGGATGGCTCCCGCGGCAAAGGTCAGGAGCAGGAGGGCGGATACCGTGATATCGGTACTGCCCACGATGTAATTAAAGGTGATGACTTCGTTGTTTTTCAGAAAGAAAACAAGGCTGAGAACCAATACGATGACAAATAAAACGATTAAAAAAACACGTCTGACGTGGTGAGACATTTTCGGTTACCGGTTATTTACATTTGGTGTTGGTTTCATAAACCTAACACTAATCAGGAAAGTGTTTGAAAGCAATTGCCTGCCGGCAATAGACTGGAACCTGTCTCAATATTCCCCACGAGCGACCTTGCGGAATTTTGAGACAGATTCTTTATGCCACGGTGGGACGGAAAGCGTAGTGGTTTCAGGCAGAAGCAGTAGTATTCCGATTGTCCACGCGTTCGCGCAGTTGCTTTCCGGGCTTGAAATGGGGTACGTACTTTGACGGTAATGAGACGGGTTCGCCGGATTTGGGATTGCGACCGACCCGTGGCGGGCGGTAATGAAGGGCAAAGCTGCCGAAACCCCGTATTTCTATACGCTCCCCGTTGGAGAGGGTGCTCGCCATGTGCTCCAGTATGGTCTTTACTGCAAGCTCAACATCCCGGTAGGCCAATTGTGTCTGTCTTCTAGCCAGTGATTCAATCAGTTCAGACTTTGTCATGACGATTTTCCCTTAGCTCAAGATTAAGCAGTCCACAGTCCGATAATAATGTCACGAACCAAAAGCATGATTCGTAATTAAATTACTTGTCGAGTTGTTCTTTCAGAAGATCGCCCAGTTTTGTACTGCTACCGGAATCCGGCGAATACTCCTCAACTGCTGCGGCTTCATCATCGGACTCCTTGGCCCGGATGGACAAATTAATTGTTCGTTTTTTCCTGTCGAGCGCCGTTATTTTGACTTCAAGTTCGTCGCCTTCCTTGATTTCCTTGCGGGCATCATCCACCTTCTTGTCCAGGGAAATCTCGGAGGCCTTCAACGTGCCCTCGACATTATCTGCCAGCCTGACAGTGACATAGCCGGGCTCGACCTTTTCGGCGATACCCTTGACAATTGTCCCCTTGGGGTATTCTGCAACATAACTTGAGAACGGATCTTTTTCCAGTTGTTTTATGCCGAGAGAGATGCGTTCTCGCTCCGCATCCACCGCCAGGACGACCGTCTCAATCTCCTCACCCTTGGAATAGTTGCGGATGGTGTCCTCACCGTTATCGGCCCAGGAGATATCGGACAAATGTACCAGGCCGTCAATACCACCCTCCAGACCGATGAAAATCCCGAAATCCGTAATGGACTTGATCGTGCCGGTAACCCGGTCACCCTTGTTGTGGGTCGCAGCAAACTGCTCCCAGGGGTTGGGCTGGCATTGCTTCATTCCCAGGGAAATCCGGCGACGTTCGGTATCGATATCCAGGATGACGACCTCGACTTCGTCACCGATATCCACCAGCTTGGAGGGATGGACGTTCTTGTTGGTCCAGTCCATTTCGGAGACATGGACCAGGCCTTCCACACCCTCTTCCAGCTCAACAAAACAACCGTAATCGGCAAGATTGGTAACACGGCCCTTGAGGCGCGCACCTTCGGGATAGCGGCTGGTCAGGTCGGCCCAGGGATCATCCCCCATCTGCTTCAGGCCGAGGGAAACACGGTTACGTTCACGGTCGAACTTCAGGACCTTGACCTCGATCTCGTCACCGATATTGACGATTTCGGACGGGTTTTTGACCCGCTTCCAGGCCATGTCGGTGATATGCAGAAGACCGTCAACACCGCCCAGGTCGAGGAACGCACCATAGTCGGTCAGGTTCTTGACGACGCCTTTGATGACCATGCCTTCTTTCAGGTTCTCGAGCAGTGCCTCTCGCTCGGCGGTGGTTTCGTGCTCAACGACGGCGCGGCGGGAAACAACCACATTGCTGCGGCGTTGATCGATCTTGATGACCTTGAATTCAAGTGATTTGCCTTCGAGATAACCGGCATCCTTGACCGGCCGTACATCGACCAGCGAGCCCGGCAGGAAGGCGCGTACATTCTGGATGTCGACCGTGAAACCGCCCTTGACCCGTTCGGAGATAACGCCGGTGACGGTTTCATTGGCTTCATAGGCCTGTTCCAGGTTTTGCCAGGCCTTGAGTCGTTTTGCTTTTTCGCGTGAGAGCCGGGTTTCACCGTAGCCGTCTTCCACCGTATCGAGGGCGACCTCGACTTCATCACCGACATTGACTTCCAGTTCGCCCTGGTCGTCGTAGAACTGCTCAATCGGAATAAAGCCCTCTGATTTAAGTCCCGCGTTGACAATAACGGTATCCTGGTTGACGTCTACTACCTTCGCATTGACGATGGTACCCGGGCGCATTTTGCCCTCGATTTGGCTCTGTTCAAAG
>DATIPP010000285.1:0-1729 GCA_035471825.1 Gammaproteobacteria bacterium | reverse complement strand
ACGGCCTGTCCGGTCTTCCGCTTGCCGATCGCGCCACGCTCGGAAACATGTCACCGGAGTTCGGATCGACCTGTGCCATCTTTCCCATTGACGGTGAAACAATCCGTTACCTGGAACTCTCGGGCAGAACAGACGATCAGATTGCGCTGATCGAGGCCTATGCGCGCGAACAGGGACTGTGGCGGGAAGATGGTGCCCCCGATCCACAATACACCGACGTACTCGAACTCGATCTTGATGATGTCGAACCCTGCATTGCCGGACCAAAACGCCCGCAGGACCGCATTCCGCTGAAGACAGCAAGACAGACCTTCAACAAGCACCTGGAACCAATGATCGCGGAACGGTACGACAACAGCCCCGGTGAATCACGCTTCATGGATGAAGGCGGCGCCGCCGCTGTCGGCAATCTCGAGACCCAGCCCGGGATTGCTCCCGTGGAGATGGACGGACAGAGTTTCGAACTGAATGACGGCGATGTCGTCATTGCCGCCATCACCAGTTGTACCAATACTTCCAACCCCGCCGTGATGATCGGTGCCGGTTTGATCGCACGAAATGCACTGGAAAAGGGACTCACGGTCAGTCCCTGGGTAAAAACCTCGCTGGCACCGGGTTCCAAGGTCGTGACCGATTATCTGGAAAAAGCGGGGCTGATGGAGGACCTGGAAAAGCTGGGGTTTTATCTCGTCGGTTATGGCTGCACCACCTGTATCGGTAATTCCGGTCCCTTACGGTCCGAGATCAGCAGTGCGATTGCTGATCACGACCTGGTGGCCTGTTCAATTTTGTCCGGTAACCGGAACTTTGAAGGACGGATTCATCCCGACGTCAGGATGAATTTTCTCGCCTCGCCACCGCTGGTAGTGGCCTATGCATTGGCCGGAACAATGGACATCAATCTCATCGACGACCCGATAGGAAAAGATAAAGACGGCAAGGATGTCTATCTCAAGGAACTCTGGCCAAGCCAGAAAGAGCTCCAGGAGTTCATTGCCAAAAATATCAGTTCCGGCATGTTCCAGAGCAGTTACTCTTCCGTATTCGAGGGCGATGAAAACTGGAACAGCCTGGAAGTGCCCGGCGGGGAAACCTATGCGTGGGAGGAGGATTCTACCTATGTCAAGAATCCGCCGTTTTTCGACGACATGAAACCCGAAGCACCCGGAGTGCAGGATATCACTAATGCGCGGGTGCTGTGCCTGCTGGGAGATTCCGTGACAACCGATCATATTTCACCGGCCGGGGCTATCAAGAAGGACAGCCCGGCCGGCCAATACCTGATTGAAAATGGCGTGGAACCCAGGGATTTCAATTCCTACGGATCACGGCGGGGCAACCACGAAGTCATGATGCGGGGTACGTTTGCCAACATCCGCCTGCGGAACCTGCTGGCGCCCGGCACGGAAGGCGGCTGGACCGTGCACCAGCCTTCCGGCGACCAAATGTCCATCTATGATGCTGCCATGCGCTACCAGGGAGACAATGTTCCCCTTCTGGTGATCGCCGGCAAGGAATACGGCTCCGGTTCATCACGAGACTGGGCGGCAAAGGGTACCAGACTGCTCGGGGCCCGGGGCGTCATCGCTGAGAGCTTCGAACGTATCCACCGATCCAACCTGGTCGGCATGGGCGTACTGCCCATGACCTTCAGGGACGGCAATAACGCCGAATCACTGGGGCTTACCGGGCAGGAAATCTATGATGTCGAAGGACTGGAAGACGGCGC
>DATIPP010000284.1:0-3979 GCA_035471825.1 Gammaproteobacteria bacterium | reverse complement strand
GTTTCAGCCTGCCGGCGTAATCGAGAGCCGCCTTCGTATCATGGATCGAGCATGGGCCGCTTATTACCAGCAGGCGATCATCTTTTTCATGCAGGATATTGTGAATGCCCTGGCGCGCCCCGTAAGTTGTCTTTGCCGCCTGCTCGGTGATCGGCAGTTCCTCGCATATTTCCGCCGGCGGTGTGACCGCCTTGATGGATTCAATGCGTAGATCGTCGGTTGCGTATTTCATGACCTGTACGTCAGTTTGCAAAAAGATGAAAGGATAAAAACAGGATGTACTAGCCCGGGGGCCAGCTGAAGTCTCTGCCACCGAGGATATGCACGTGAAGGTGAAACACGGACTGGCCTGCCTGTTCGCCGTTATTGATTACCAGCCGGAAAGCATCGCCGCAGCCCTCGTCTTTCGCGATCCGGCTGGCGGTCGTCAGCAGATGGCCGAGCAGTTCCCTGTCGTCAACCCCGGCATCGGCCACTTTCGGTATCGGTTTCTTCGGCAACACGAGAATATGTGTCGGCGCCTGCGGATTGATATCCCGGAAGGCGAGGCAGTCGTCGTCTTCATAGACAATATCCGCAGGCACTTCACGGTCAATAATTTTGCTGAACAGTGTGTCAGACATGGATATATTGTTTTAATAAGTGCTTGTAGCAAGGTATCAAGGTGATGATTATAGGGAACTTGTCCCGGTGAATAAATACCCGGCCGGTGGCATCACTCCCCGCGCCCGGAGGTATGAAACCCGATACCATTCTCTTCCAGGATACGGGCGATCCGGTTCTGCCAGCGCCTGAAAGCCTCGTCGTAATAATCAAAGACACATTTTTCACAGCCCCGCCCGCAACATTCCCCTTCCAGCGGCTTATCCGGTGGCCGGGGCAAGTCCAGCTTTTTTATCGCTTGTTTATTCATGTTTATTCGGATACTAACCGATTCGGGAGTTTTGCACGAATTTCCAATTTCCGCCTGCCGAAATGTAGTTACGGCTATGCCTTGAACGGATATTGACTATAATGGTCATAGTTGATTGCGAACCCTATAATCCTTGCTTATGAGCAGATACCGCCCGGCGTTTCATATATTGCTATCAGCACTGATGCTGTTCCAGGCAGCAACGGTCAGTGGGCAGGTATATTGTGAACATGGTGGTAAAAGTGCCGGACAGGAAATTCCCATGGGAGCCCTGCAAGATGTAATGAAACACCACCAGCACCATGCCGGCATGGAGGATGCAGACAACAAGGGACAATCCGGTTGCACCTGCGAATTCGACTGCTCTGGAACCTGTATGCATGCCTGCCAGGGTTCTTCTCTGATTTCGTATTTTGAGCCGACTCCTCCCGTTAAATCCGACATTCAACCCGGGTTGATTTCCGGACTGGCTGTTTCCGGATATACATCACTTCCTTTAAGACCACCCATTATCTCCTGATTCGATCTTCATTAGTCACTAATGACTCGCGTTTTTTGCGCGAGATGAATCCGGAGATAAAACATGTTTATTCCAAGAGTTACGTTGCTTGTAACCATCGCCGTCCTTGCCGGGTGTGCCCATGTTCCACGCGATGGTGATTTCGAGACGGTTAAACGTTATGTGGGCGAGAAGATTCCGCAAACCGTCCATTGGTACCAGGGCGGGGAGGAAGATGCCCGGGTCAAGGCATCATTAAAAAACCTGCTTGAGGAGCCGCTGACGTTACAGTCCGCCGTGCAGATTGCACTGTTGAACAACCGCGATCTGCAATCGGAGTATGAAAACCTGGGTATTGCCCAGGCCGACCTGGTACAGGCGGGGCTGCTGAGTAACCCGGTCCTGTTTGGCAGCATCCGTTTCCCGAAGGGCGGTGAGGGTGGTAATAACATTGAGTTTTCACTGGCCAAGGAGTTTCTGGACATATTATTACGCCCGGCCCGCCAGCGCATGGCAAGGGCGGAATTCGAAAAAGCCAAGCTGGGGGTTGCAAACGCGGTCATGGAAACGGTAACCGACGTGCAAAAGGCCTTTTACCGTGTACAGGCAAAACAGCAAATGGCCGATGTCCAGCAGGTCGCCACCAATGCGGCGGCCAGTTCCTATGAACTGGCACAACGCTTTGACGAGGCCGGTAACCTCACTCCACTTGAACTCGCGCGCGAGCGCAGCGCGGCCGCCGCGATGACGGCATCGTTACTGCGCACGGAAAGCGATCGCCAGGCTGCCCGCGATCGCTTGAATGCATTACTGGGACTTGTAGGGTCGGAGCGTGACTGGACACTGGCCGGGCAACTGCCGGCATTGCCGGAAAATGAACCGGACATGCAGGATCTGGAACAGCAGGCATTGACGCAACGGCTTGATCTGGCTGCTGCCGGAAAACACGTTGAACAACTGTCACAGGCCCTGGAAACGACACGTGATTACCGCTATCTCGGCGGCGCGCATTTCGGGGTGAGCAGCGAGCGGGAACCGGGCGGTGGCCGGGTCACCGGACCCGAGTTCACGGTGGAGGTGCCGCTTTTTGATCAACGCCAGGCAGAAATCGCCAGGCTGGAATCACTCCTGCAACAAAGCCGCTCCCGCCAGGCGGCACTCGAACGTGAAATCCGTAACGAGGTACGGGCCGCCATCAACCGCGTTAACGCAACACGCAATCTCTCGGAATATTATCGCGACGAACTGGTGCCGGCACGAGAACAGGTCGTGAAGTTTACCCAACAGGAACAAAACTACATGTTGGTGGATGTCTTTGAGTTGTTGTTTGCGCGCCGGCAGGAGATTGAGGCCTATCGTGGTTACATCGAGGCACTGGCGGATTACTGGGAAGCCAGGGTCGATCTTGCCCGGGCCGCGGGCGCGGGATATCCAGGCATGGAGGAAACCCGGGATGTAAGCGACATTAATAATGGACATCAACATCACGTTGCAACAATTCAGCGAGATATGAAGCAAGAGAGGTATGTACGATGATTACACGACGCAATGTATTGGGTTCGACTCTGGGTCTACTGGGCCTGGGACTGGTGAGCCGGGTTCGCGCCGGCAACAGGCCGGAAACTTCCCCGGGATCAAACCCCGTCAGACAGGCGAAGACACGGCGCCGGGGTTACACACCGGTAAAGACACTGAACGGCCGGACGCTTACCTGGAAAATGAAAAACGGTGTCAAGGAATTCCACCTTGTCGCGGAAGAATTTGAACACGAGTTCGCGCCAGGATGCGTGGCGAAATGCTGGGGCTATAACGGCACGACGCCCGGTCCGACCATAGAAGCCGTGGAAGGAGACCGGGTACGTATACTGGTGACCAACAAGTTGCCGGAACACACCACCATCCACTGGCACGGTATCCTGTTACCGTCCGGCATGGACGGTGTCGGTGGTGTGTCACAACCCCAGATCAAACCGGGTGAAACCTATGCCTATGAATTCACCCTGAAGCAACACGGGACGCACATGTACCATCCGCACGCCGACGAGATGGTGCAACAGGCCGTCGGGATGATGGGCATGTTTATCATCCATCCGAAAGATGGCGAGGAAGTACCGGTCGACCGCGATTATTGTTTCCTGTTGCACAACTGGGCCTTGCATCCCGGCACGTACCGGCCGGATCCGGCCATCATGACCGAATTCGATCTCTGGACATTCAACAGCAAGGTTTTCCCGGCGATCGATCCGTTCATTGCAAAAACGGGAGAACGTGTGCGCATCCGCATGGGAAACCTGTCCATGTGGAACCATCCCATCCACCTGCACGGTCACCAGTACTGGGTGACCGGTTCTGACGGCGGCCGCTGGCCGCAATCCATCTGGCGTCCCGAAACGACCGAAATCGTGGGCGTCGGCCAGACGCGGGATATCGAATTCATCGCCAATCCCGGTGACTGGGCCTTTCACTGCCACATGTCGCATCACACCATGAATGCCATGGGACACGATATTGCCAATCCACTGGGTGTGAACCAGTCCGGCATCGCGGATAAGGTACAGTCGTTGTTA
>DATIPP010000283.1:0-10481 GCA_035471825.1 Gammaproteobacteria bacterium | reverse complement strand
AGCCCATCCAGAGGATGAACGTGCCCAGTGTTGCCAGCGGCAGATTCGCACCCGGCAGGGCGTGTGATTTACCGTCCGCGCTGTACTTGCCCTTCCGCGGACCAAGCAACAGGACACCGGCAAGCGCGGCCGTTGCACCGGCCAGGTGCACGATGCCGGAACCGGCATAGTCGCTGTAACTCAGGTCGTAGATCCCGAACACGGAGTTACCGCCCCAGGTCCAGCCACCTTCCATCGGGTAGATCAGGCCGGTCATGACCACGGCGAAGATGATGAATGCCCAGAGTTTCATGCGTTCTGCAACCGCACCGGAAACGATCGACATGGCGGTCGCAACAAAAACCACCTGGAAGAAAAAGTCCGAGGCGCCGGAATACACTGAGTCGCCGTCAAAACCGTTTTCAGCCGATGCTGCAAGCGCCGCACCGACGTCCAGGTTGGCAACCGTCTCGATACCGGAAAGAAACCAGCCGCCGCCATACATGATGTGGTAGCCGCAAACCATGTACATAGTGCAGGCAACCGCGTAAAGCGCGACATTCTTGGTCAGGATTTCGGTTGTGTTCTTGGCACGGACCAGGCCCGATTCAAGCATCGAGAAGCCTGCAGCCATCCACATAACAAATGCACCCATTACCAGGAAGTAAAAAGTGTCAATTGCATACTGTAATTCAAATATTTGATTTTCCACCTGAAGACTCCTGTTAAATTAAATTTGTCTCATTGATTCAGAAATAATCAGCATGATTACAAGGCATCATTACCGGATTCACCGGTACGAATACGGATCGCCTGTTCCAGTTCATAGACAAAGATTTTGCCATCACCGATCTTGCCGGTATTGGCGGCGTTGGTTATTACCTCGATGACCTTGTCAGCCATATCGTCCGGAACCGCGACTTCGAGCTTTATCTTGGGCAGGAAATCAACAACATACTCGGCGCCACGATAAAGTTCTGTATGACCTTTTTGACGCCCGAAGCCCTTGATCTCGGTGACTGTCATGCCCTGTATGCCGATCTCCGACAATGCCTCACGCACGTCGTCGAGTTTGAAAGGCTTGATGATTGCTGTGACCAACTTCATGGAAACTCCTCCTGTATGTTGGCCCCCGCCTTTGTGGGGCGGGGGTTTACCGTAAAAAATATCGTTAGAAGCTGCTGGATAGAGTGAATAAAATTATGTCGTCACAGATACTGCCGCCGCAGTCATCTTCATCGCCGGCGTCATTCCAGGACAAAGAAGCATTAATCGGGCCGAGAATATCCTTGTTCAGTCCAATGCTGTAATGAACATAATCGAATCCTCCTGGTGTCAGTTTGTCACCTTCGACATCCTGATAACCAACCAGAAAATCAAGACCTATGCCATAAGGAAGTGAAAGTCCGAGTGTGCCATTTACATAGACGCCATCATCATCTTCTCCGAAGAAATCCGGTGAATAGGCCACACCGACACCCACTGCAGGTTCAAACTGAATATCGGAAAAGGTATAGCCAAGGTTGGCGTAGGCTTCGACATAATCCAGGTCCGGGTTACCGGCATCATCATCGTTAGTGCTCGGATAGTGATAATACAGACCACCGATGTCCCAAGTAATGCCATTGGCAAATTCGCCGGCGAAACCACCATAGTAGTCAATCTCGATGGAAGCCTCGTCACCACTACCGGAATTGAATTCCAAGTTCGATGCCCAGACACCGGCATAAAAACCGAAAGGTGTATAACTATAATCAAAACCACCCTGGATAGCCGGGTTACTATTGGTCTGGGAGATGCCACGGAAGAGATAATCCGTTGTTAACGCCACGTTGGCGCTGAATTCATGCGGTGAATCGCCGGCCGTGACGGCGGGAGCACCTGCCACCAACACGGTCGCCGTGGCCAGTACCAGCCCTGCTTTTTTAACGTTATTGAGATAATCGTTCATCAGATAACCCCTCTTGCTTGTTAATGAATCGTGTAAAAAAAATAAAAAACCAAAGTAAATGGCCATTTACTTAATGCCTGTGCAACGCATCATCCGTGCCATGTTTGCTATTGTTGTTTTTGATCAGTAAATTAGAGTATCTTTCTAAAATACTGCGGCCATTTTGAGGCAGTCGATAAACCGTTGGGGGCACTGTATTGGTGCAGAATATCGGATTGATGTTATTTCGGGGTGCACCGGTTGTCTGGATTAATCGCGGTTCCCGGAATTGTTACAATGCAAAGCATCACTTCTAACGACAGGATTAAAATGAGCAAAGACGCCAGGCTGGAAACTTTCATTCAACACATCATTGCCTCACTGCCGGAAGACCTGTCGCTCGCCAGGGAGGACATCCGGAAAAACATCCGTTCGGCCGTGCAATCCGCGCTTTCCCGGCTTGACCTGGTCACGCGGGAAGAATTCGACGTGCAGGCGGAATTACTTAGCCGTACACGGGCAATGCTGGACGAAATGGAACAGCGCGTCAGGGAACTGGAACAACTACGGGGCGACAAGTCCTGATCCGATAATCAAATTTGAAAACTTTCAGTCAGGCTTGAATAACGTAGAATAAGACCCCGCTAACAATACCAGCCAGGATCGGCGGGAAGTCAGATAAGGGATTATGAGCATTGCCATCGTTTACAGCCGCGCCCAGACCGGGATTGAATCGCCGCTTGTTACCGTCGAGGTGCATCTCACCCGTGGTCTCCCAAGTCTCTCGATAGTCGGCTTGCCAGAAGCCGCCGTCAAGGAAAGCAAGGACCGCGTGCGCAGCGCAATAATCAACAACCAGTTCGAGTTTCCGCTGAAACGGATAACGATCAACCTTGCCCCGGCCGATTTGCCGAAAGAAGGCGGAAGGTTTGATCTTGCCATCGCCATCGGCATTCTCGCCGCTTCTTCGCAACTACCGAAAAAAGCACTCGATCAATATGAATTCATCGGGGAACTGGCGCTTACCGGTAAACTACGTCCCGTCCGGGGTATCCTGCCGGTTGCCGCCGCAGCAAGGAGACACGCACGTAAACTGGTATTACCGGCAGAGAACGCGGATGAAGCCGGGCTGGTATCGGGAGCAATCAACCTGCCGGCCAATCATTTAATGAATGTCTGCGCACACCTTTCCGATACTGAATTGCTGGAAACCTCCAGCCCGCAACCGCTTGCAGTCGATTCCGGGATTGAAAACGATCTCGCGGATGTGCGCTCCCAGCACCAGGCCAAGCGTGCGCTGGAGATCACCGCGGCCGGTGGTCATAACCTGCTCATGCTGGGACCGCCCGGCACGGGGAAAACCATGCTGGCTGAACGGTTGCCAGGCATCATGCCGGAAATGACAGAGGACCAGGCACTGGAATCCGCGGCCGTGGCGTCGATCAGCAGCAAGGGATTCAGGCCGGAAAACTGGAAGCAGCGTCCTTTCCGGAGTCCGCATCACACTGCGTCCGGCGTTGCACTGGTCGGCGGGGGCAGTCAGCCGCGTCCCGGGGAAATCTCGCTTGCCCACCACGGCGTACTGTTCCTCGACGAATTACCGGAGTTCGATCGCCGGGTCCTCGAGGTCCTGCGCGAACCGCTGGAGTCCGGCCGTATTGTTATTTCAAGGGCCGCGCACCAGGCCGAGTTCCCGGCCCAATTCCAGTTGATTGCCGCCATGAATCCCTGCCCCTGTGGTTACCTGGGAGAAACCAGCGGCCGTTGCCATTGCACGCAGGAACAGGTACACCGTTACCGGCACCGCATCTCGGGACCACTGCTGGATCGCATCGACATTCATGTTGAAGTACCGAACGTCCCGGCGGAAGTCCTGCAACAGGCGGACTGCAGAAACGAAACCAGCACGGAAGTACGGGCGCGGGTATGCCGGGCCTACGAAGTTCAATTGTCCCGTGCCGGCAAATCCAACCACAATCTGACCAATCGCGAAGTGGAATGCTTTTGCATACTGGATGCCGAAAGCAAGCGCCTGCTGGAAAGCGCCATCCACCGTCTCGGCCTGTCGGCCCGCGCGATGCATCGTATTCTCAAGGTTGCAAGAACCATTGCGGACCTTGCCGGTTCGGATCATATAGAAACTACCCATATCGGCGAAGCCATCAACTACCGTCGCCTGGATCGTTCCGGGATCCAGGCCGTCTGAATCGTGCAGGCTTGCTTCATATTGTTTATTCAGGTGAAATGATTACATGCAGGAAAAACAATACGATATCAGGGTCATGGTGGAGACGACCTACGTGCAGGAGCAGTCGGAACCGGACGAGGGCCGTTACGTTTTTGCCTATACCATCACCATTACCAACACGGGCAAGGTGCCGGCACAACTTCTGAACCGACACTGGATCATCACCGATGCCAATAACAAGGTACAGGAAGTCCGGGGTGAAGGTGTCGTTGGCGAGCAACCACATCTCGGTCCCGGCGATTCATTCCGTTACACCAGCGCCGCCATGCTGGAAACACCGGTCGGCTGCATGCAGGGGAACTATGAAATGGTCGCCGATGACGGGGTTAAATTCGAGGCTGAGATCCCGGTGTTCAACCTGTCCACGCCACATACGATACATTAGTGACGGGTCAGTAGTATGTTACAGGTTGTAAAACAACTGACAATGGACAACCAACCACTGACAAATAACACTTTTAACTTTTCACTTAATGAGCATTTATGCCATCGGTGATGTCCAGGGTTGTTACGACGAGTTAAATAAACTGCTCGAAAAAGTCCGTTTCAATCCGGCAAGTGATCAACTCTGGTTTTGTGGCGACCTGGTCAACCGGGGACCGCAATCCCTGGAAGTCATGCGCTTGGTCAAGGGACTTGGGAATAACGCGATCACGGTGCTCGGTAACCATGACCTGCACCTGCTGGCCGCCGCGACTGACACCCGGCACATACGCTCGAAAGACACCCTGGATGAAGTACTGGAGGCCCCCGACAGGAATGAATTGCTTGACTGGTTGCGCAACCGGCCGTTCCTGCATCACGATCCTTCAAAAGGGTTCACGCTGCTGCATGCCGGTCTGCCACCGCAATGGGATCTGTCGAAATCTATGGCACTGGCTGAAGAAATTGAAACCATGCTGCGCCGTGATAACTACGGGGAATTCTTCAATCACATGTATGGCGACAAGCCGGACAAGTGGTCAGACGAGCTGGAAGGCTGGGAACGGTTGCGATTCATCACCAATTGCCTGACCCGCTTGCGTTATTGCGATGATAAGGGGCGCCTGTTACTGGAATACAAGGGTCCGCCGGGCACGCAGAGTGAGGTTGCCATACCCTGGTTTATGATTGACGGACGCCGCACCGAGCAGGAGAAAATCATTTTCGGTCACTGGTCCACGGTAACGCTGGGCGAAATTAAGGATTTTCGTCCCTATAACGTCTTTCCGCTGGATACCGGTTGTCTCTGGGGCGGATCACTGACAGCGCTCAGGCTGGAAGACGAGACTTGGTTCAGTGTGCCATCCGGCAGACCAAAGATTAAAAAGGACATCTAGCGGCGTGTCGCTTTCCCCTATTAACATGAATTTACATCTTGTTCTGTTGTAACATGCACTACCCTGCCTCCGGTTTCTGCTGTTAACAATAATTACAGAGATTGAAAAATACCGGAGAACATGCAATGACTTTGAATGTGTATTTATCAGGCGAAATCCACACCGACTGGCGTGACCGGATCATGAAAGGTGCGAAACAGCATGGCCTGAAAATCGAGTTCAGTTCGGCCGTTACCAACCACGGAGCCAGCGACGCGGCAGGCGATCATCTCGGGAAAGAGGAAAATCCCTTCTGGCGCGATCACAAATCGTCGAAGATCAATGCCATCCGCATCAGAACCCTGATCAAAAATTGCGACGTCGCCGTTATCCGTTTTGGCGATAAATACAAACAATGGAATGCCGCGTTCGATGCAGGGTACTGTGCAGCGCTGGGAAAACCCTATATCACCCTGCATGGCGAGGACACTGTGCATGCCCTGAAGGAAGTGGATGCTGCGGCCATGGCCTGGGCGACGACGCCGGAACAGGTGGTGGAAATACTAAGATACGTAACTGAAGAAACCTGACGTGGCAATGTTGTTCGACCAGATTAAAAAAACCGATCAGGCAATACTGGATTTTCTGCATCGTTACGGACACTGGTTACATCGTGTATCGCTGGGTGCATTGTTTATCTGGTTCGGCCTGTTGAAACCACTGGGCCATAAGACAACAACATCTATCCTTGCACATACGGTATACTGGGGTGATCCTGAAACAATGGTGCTCATTCTCGGCTGGTGGGAAGTCGCCATTGGCATTTGTATTATTATCAGGCCATTGTTACGTATCGCTATTCTGCTGATGGTAATACGCCTTCCCGGCATTATCCTCGCCTTTATCCTGAAGACAGATGTCTGTTTTTACGATTTCCCGTTTGCTCCCACGCCCGAGGGACAGTTCCTGATCAAGGACCTGGTTATCTTTTTCGCTGCCCTGGCCATTGCAGGATCACTGTCAGGTAAAACCGCTCCGGGACAATATCATTAGAACGATGCACTGATACCGCCAATCAGACGATAATCGGGTTCACTTTGTATGCCATTCAAGTCATTTAGAACAGGTATCCCGACAGATGTATACACAGACCACTTGTGTCCCAGGCCGATTCGCACGCCGGGTGAAAGATATAATGTATGCCCGCCGCTGTTATCGTCATTAATGTCATTGATTTCGACCCGTTCACGATAATCACCATTCAATTCAACCACTGCATCAACATAGTCGATTAAGCCGAAGCCGTGATCATGGCTGTGATGATTGTGGTCACCTTCCGGTGAAAATACCCGGTAATTGGCGGCCAGGTTATAGTTAAATACATCTCCCAGGTCGGTTTGCTGTGTGCCTTCATTAACAAAGGTGTACAACATGCTGGCTGACAGACCCAGTTTTCCCAGCGTACGGTCCCAGGACAAACCAAAAAAAAGATCCCAGGAACCGGAACCGGGCTGTTGTTCAGCCTCAAACAGGCCACCTTCCAGTTCACGCTCACCGGTGTCCCCCGTCGGTGCTTTTAGCCCGGCCATGATCGCTGCATCCTGCCTTTCATGCCGGAAAAAACGGTACAGTCCAAACAGACGCAAGTCGCCCACGCCTTTTGCATCACCGGCCAGTTCCACTTCACCTGCGCCTGTATCGTGGTGCGCCTCTCGTACATTGGACCGATCGATATAGGGAACTGAAAACCCGACAGTCAGATCATCTGCAAGTCCATAAGCCACGTGCACATCAATACTTAGCAACGTATCAACACTGTGCACATCCTCTTTAGCCGCACCGGCTGCCTCGAGTTTTGCATCCGGCACATCGTCCAGTTCAATAAACTGGACACCGGTCCCCGTCACCCACTTCCCTGCCGGCAATGTAGAGGCGGGTGATGTCACAATGGCGCCGGCACTTCCGGTTTGAAAGGTGGCACTGGCATGGTCCGCCCGGACATCCATAACCATTAACAGAGTGAAACATAAAACGATTTTTTGTAATAACACGAGCGCGTTATTTGAACAATTCATAATAAACCTCTCAATCAGATATGGGTCATGGACGGCATGCAGCTTCAGGGGCGCACCGGCAATGAAAATGAAAAACGGATTGTTTTATACGGTGATTGTAAGAGGCGGGCCGCGGGTGACGCGCTTGCTGGCGGGAAACTGCCGCGGGACTGCAGGCTGATGTTCCGGGGTTTCCCGGAGAGAAGAACAGAGAGCAAAAACAGGAAGAAAATCTGTTTCCGGGACCAGCAGAATACTGCTGGTCGACCACTTGCTGCAGATCGGGGAGATATGGACTTCCGTCCCGATCTCGCCACTATCGTGATGGTGATGATGCCCGGATTGTTCTGTCTGTAAAACAAGCGAGACAAGACCGTCGCAGAAGATAATACCCAACCCGTCTTCCGCCGAAGCGCTCAGCATGTAACCCGGTGCAATAAACGAGCGCAATACGACCGCGCTGGCCAGAAGCCACGGCAGGATTCTCAGGGTTTTTCTCCGTCGGAAATACTGCATGGCGGGATAATAATCAAACTCTCACGGCAATGGAAACCCGGATTCAACAATGTCCGGGAATCAGGTTAATTGACAAGGCTGCTTTCGCTGCCTACACTGACCATGTCATTGGATGATTTATCAAGTTACAGGGAGTGACTATCATGTATAGAACAATTTCCGTTTTTCTGCTTTCCCTTTTCATCCCCGCCCTCGCCCACGCAATATCGATTGAATTCAATTTGCGGGACAGCGTAATTGAAAGCATTGACGAGGCGGCATCTTTTACTCTGACACAGGACGGCGTAACCGCGACCTTTTCTACCCCGAATGGGGTATTAAATCGCACGTCTTCGGGTTTTGGTGTAAATGCCATTGGCGGTGGTGATGACACAAATGCTATTGATGCCGGCACAGGCATAGCCGAATCCATCGAAATAATGTTTTCCGGCCCTGTCAGTTTAACCGGCATCACGGTATCAGATTTCGGCAGCACGGATCTCGGACAGTTGACCGCCGGGACAAATACTCAACCGGTTACTGCCAGCGGTTTCCTGGAATTCGGCGAAATAGCGGTTCCTGCCGGTAACATTATTTCTATCGGCTTCATTGCCGGTAACGGTCTCAGCCTGGACAGCATCACGATCAACAATGCCGCCGGGGAGATTCCTTCCGCCAGTGTTCCCGAGCCCGGCACATTCTGGCTATTGCTGGGAAGCAGCGTGATTTTGTTCCGAAAAGGTGCCGTCAGCGTCTGAGAACAATCCGGATAACCGGGGATTATTCTGCGGGGAATCCTTAACGGCCGGGTTCACAGGCGTGTGTTGGCGGACAGGGAAAGGGTGGTTCATACTTTCGGCCCATGGACTCTTCCACCGGTTCCCGGGGCATGCCAAGGCAGCAACTGTCGTTCCTCGACAGTACCAATATTATCATCGGCATCGTTATCGGTGTCGGCATTTATGAAACCAGCCCGCTGGTAGCCCAGTCCGTTACGACACCACTCTGGTTGATCGCATTGTGGTTGCTCGGCGGGGTGCTATCCCTGGTCGGGGCGTTGTGTTACGCCGAACTTGCAACAAGCTTCCCTGAAGAAGGCGGTGATTACATCTACCTGTCGAGGGCCTGGGGCAGCCGCATGGGTTTCCTGTTTGCATGGGCCGGATTCTGGCTGGTCCGGCCCGCAAATATCGGTGCCATTGCATTTATCTTTGCACATTATGCCCGGCAGATTTCACCGGCAGACTTGGATGCAACAATTCTCGCCCTGGCGGCCGTTATTGTATTGACTGTCATCAACGTTGTCGGTGTGAAAAGCGGCAAGTGGATACAGAACATCCTGACAGCGGCGAAGGTACTGGGACTGTTATTGATTATCGCCATTGGCCTGCTGGCATATTCGCCGGAAATGCAACCTGCAGCCGGCGACAATCTACAAACGGGAAGTAATTTCTATCTTGCCATGATCCTGGTGCTGTTTACTTATGGCGGCTGGAGTAACATTTCCTATGTCGCGGCCGAAGTCGTCCATCCGCAAAGAAACATACTGCGTTCACTGCTGGCCGGGACACTGGTGATCACTGCGATCTATATCGTGGTCAACCTGGCCTTTCTTCGCATGCTGGGACTGGAAGGGATGAGTGCAAGCAGGGCCATTGCCTCCGATATGTTGCAGCTTGCACTTGGTGACGCAGGCGCGGTATTTATCAGTGTGCTGATCTGCATTACCTGTCTCAGCGCCCTGAACGGTATGATCCTGACCGAGGCGAGAATTTATTACGCCCTCGGACGTGAACATCATTTATACCGGGTACTCGGAAAATGGAACAAAAAACTCGATGCGCCGGTGTGGTCGCTGACATTGCAGGCCGCCATTACCCTGATTTTAATACTGATCTTTGGATCGAACGAAGATGCCTTCGAACGCCTGGTGATATTCAGTGCGCCGTTGCACTGGTTTTTTTTCCTGCTTACAGGGCTTGCGCTGTTCCGTTTCAGGGCCAGGAACTGGAACACCGGCAGTTTTTCCGTTCCCCTCTATCCCTGGCTCCCGGCGTTGTTCTGCCTTTCAACCCTCTTCATGCTGTATGCCAGCATTGCCTATGCAATCGATCAAAGGCACCCTGAAGTGTACGGAATTATAATTATCACGATTCTCGGGATAATTGCGAGTCTCTACAATCCCCCTCCTGCCGGTAGAAACAGTAACCGGAAGAATCAATCACTTCGGGATTAGTATCATGGTTCCATGCCGGCAAATCCAACCACAATCTGACAAATCGCGAAGTGGAATACTTTTGCATACTGGATGCCGAAAGCAAGCGCCTGCTGGAAAGCGCCATCCACCGTCTCGGCCTGTCGGCCCGCGCGATCCAGTATCCATTTTACATTAATAAAGAAAACAGGAACCAGACAATTCCCCGTAATACTTCTGCATTGATAAAGTAGCCGGGACTGTTCATTGGATACTGGTTTCA
>DATIPP010000282.1:0-5831 GCA_035471825.1 Gammaproteobacteria bacterium | reverse complement strand
GTCAGGTCGCCATCTTGTTCGGCCGCGAAAGTTCGGGACTCGCCAATGACGAACTCGAATATTGTCATACCATGTTGCAGATACCCGCCAATGAAGAGTTCAGTTCACTCAATGTCGCCTCGGCGGTACAGATTATCTGTTATGAGTTACTGTATGCATCACTGGCATCCGGCCACAACAGTGGTTTTGCTGAACAAGGTGAACCGGTGACGGCAGAACAAATGCAGCAATTCTACGAGCATCTCGAGGCATGCATGACGGATATCGGCTTTTATGATCCGGAAAAACCGAAACGGCTGATGCGTCGCATGAAACGTCTCTTCAACCGGGCACGACCCGATCAAAACGAAATGAATATACTGCGGGGATTGTTGGCGGCCGCGCAGGATGCAGCGCGCGACGGGAAAAAGTGATACTACAATCCTTCCAATGTTACGGAGGGTGTCTTTTTGGTGCGTTTAACGACAGTCCCGATAATCATTGCTGTTTCCCCGGCGGATGCCAGGAGGCGGATCGCCTCGTCCGCACGGCTTTCCTCGACGCAAACTACCATTCCGATACCGCAATTGAAGGTCCGGTACATTTCCTGCGGTTCAATATTTCCGCTTTCCTGCACCCATCGAAACACAGACGGTTGTTCCCATGAATCGGTATCGATTACCGCTGCCAGTTCTTTAGGTAAAACCCGTGGCAGGTTTTCCATGATTCCGCCACCAGTGATGTGAGCAATGGATTGCACGGGTAACTCGGCGATGAGTTGTAACAGGGAAGTGACGTAGATTCGGGTCGGTTGCAATAAAACATCACCGAGGGTGGCGTCTCCGAAAGACTGGTTCATGGATGCTCCTGAAATTTCCAGGACCTTCCGGATCAGGGAGTAGCCGTTTGAATGTGGACCGCTGGATGAGAGGCCGATCAATATATTGCCCGCTTCAACCCGTTCGCCGGTGATGATTTGATTGCGTTCAACTGCCCCGACACAAAACCCGGCCAGGTCGTAATCACCCTCTGCATACATGCCAGGCATTTCCGCAGTCTCACCACCGATCAATGCGCAGTTCGCCTGTTTGCATCCGGACGCAATCCCCTCGATTACGGTCGCCGCCGTATCGACATCCAGTCGGGAACATGCAAAGTAATCCAGGAAAAAGAGTGGTGCAGCACCGTGCACGACGAGGTCATTGGCGCACATGGCAACCAGATCGATACCGATAGTGTCATGGCGGTTCATATCAATCGCCAGCCTGATCTTGGTTCCGACGCCGTCAGTTCCCGCGACCAGCACTGGATCACGATATTCACAAGCTGCAAGGTCAAATAATGCCCCGAAACCGCCAAGGTTTCCCATCATACCGGGAGTGCCGGTATCTTTCGCAGCTTTCTTTATTCTTTCCACGAGCCGGTTGCCGCGATCGATACTGACGCCTGCGTCCCGGTATTTTATCGGCTTTTTGTTACCCTTCATCGAGTGGAATAGTATCGGCCCGCCCGGCAACCCGCAATCCTTGACTTGTTGCCTGCACTTGCATAGCTTGCTTGCCATGTCCAGGCTGTTTCCCGCTTTGTGTCTGATTGCCACCATGTTGTGTTCACCGATGGTGTCAGCTGTTGTTGTCCCGGGACTTTATGAAGCTGAAGTGAGTGTTTCCGATCAATCCCCGGCCAATCATAAAAAGGCACTGATTCGTGCACTTGAACAAATGCTTGTTAAATTGACCGGCGATCAAAGTGTCAAGGGCAGGCCGGTTACGGAAACCATGGCCAAGCAGGTTGAAAATTATGTCCAGCAGTACAAGTACCGAAACCGGCCGGTTTTCAGGGAAAACCGGCTCAGCCTCGAGGAAGAATTGTCCATGTGGGTCAGTTTCAACCAGCAGGCCGTTGACCGGACACTCCGGGAGTATAATGTGCCCGTTTGGGGCCAGGTTCGTCCGTCCACACTGGTCTGGCTGGGAGTGAAAGACGACAACGGGCGCCGCCTTGTGGGGCTTGAAGATCCTTCCGGGTATACCGCTGCCATGGATGATGCCGCGCAATCACGCGGTATTGTCCTGAGCTATCCTCTGCTGGACGAGACCGACACCGGGGCCGTTAACGTGGTGGATATCTGGGGCGGTTTTAATCGGCCAGTGGTAAAGGCGTCGGAACGTTACCAGGCTGATGCCGTCCTGTCGGGGCGTCTTGAGAAAATGTCAGAGGGTGAATGGCAGGGCCGGTTTAATACCGTTATCGACGGCCAGACGATCACGCAGGATTTCCGCTCCGGTGACAGTGCTACCGTGCTGCGTAATGCGATCAATTGGCTGGCTGATATTCTGGCGGATCGATACAGCCAGACATCGTCCTATGCCGGTGCGACCGGACTGGATATCGAGATCAACGGGATCAGGAGCTTCGATCAGTATTCCGGTGTGTTGAAATACCTGGCCTCGCTGAATTCAGTCGTCAATGTAGAGGTAAAGTCGGTACGTCCTGATAATGTCCTTTTCAGCTTGCAGACGACAGGCGGTGACGTTGCCGTCAAACGTGCCATTGAACTGGGACGGGTGCTGGAATCGATTGGCGGCAGTGGCAACCAGTATCGCCTGATTGCACAATCCCCATGATCACGGACGCACAGAAATGGCTGATTTTCGGCGGCATCATTGTTACCGGCTGGCTGTTATACCTGCTGTCACCGGTACTGACGCCTTTCCTGATCGCCATGTTGCTCGCCTACCTTGCCGATCCCCTGGTTGACAGGCTTGAGAAACTGAAGATATCCCGCACGATTGCCGTCGTCATTGTCTTTGCTTTCATGTTTACGGTGGCGCTGTTGTTGTTGTTGATCCTGGTTCCCATGACAGAGCGACAACTGGCGGGCCTGATCCGGATCTTCCCCGAATTCATCAACTGGCTGCAGAACAGCCTGATTCCGGGACTTGCCAGCACGTTCGGAGTCGAAATCGGAACGATAAACCTGGAGTCCGTGAAGAAAACCGCCATGGCCAACTGGCAGGATATCGGTGGGATACTCGGGCGCGTGCTGTCACGATTTTCGGAATCAGGCCAGTTTTTCTTTACCCTGATCGTATACCTGTTGTTGATTCCCGTGGTCACTTTTTATCTGTTGCGGGACTGGGATGACCTGGTCGCGCGTGCGCATGATCTCATTCCGCGGCGTCATGCCGGACTGGTCGGTAAACTGGCCGGGGAGTGTGACAGCGTATTGGCCGAATTTCTGCGCGGGCAATTACTGGTCATGCTCGGTCTCGGCATTATCTATACCATCGGGCTCTGGCTCGCCGGTCTCGAGTTTGCCTTCCTGATCGGCATGCTGGCCGGCCTGGTCAGTTTTGTACCTTATCTTGGTGCGATAGTTGGCATACTGGCCGCGGGTATTGCAGCCATGATGCAGTTTGGTGATGTGCTTCACCTTGTTTACGTGGCACTGGTTTTTGGTATCGGTCAGTCAATCGAGGGCATGATCCTGTCACCATTGCTGGTGGGCGATCGCATCGGACTGCATCCGGTTGCCGTGATTTTCGCCGTCATGGCTGGCGGACAGTTGTTCGGTTTTTTTGGGGTGTTGCTGGCCCTGCCTGTTGCGGCCGTTATTGTTGTACTGTTGCGGCACATGAAGACTGAATACCAAAAGAGCACGCTGTACCAGTCATGAATACGATCACCGCCGGGCGGGGCCAGATCCCGCTTGCACTTGGCACCCGGGAAAGGCCCGGTTTCGACTTGTTTGTTACCGATCGAAACGGGGAGGCATTACTTGCAATAAAATCCGCCGCCGGTCTTTCATCCAGGGACAGTATTTATCTCTGGGGTGTTGAGGGTTCCGGAAAGAGCCATTTATTGCAGGCAGCCTGTATTCATGCCGGTGAATGCGGTCACTCCGTTGCCTACATCCCCCTGGGGGGAGCAGAAGAACTGCAACCAGCAGTGCTGGAAGATCTGGACGAAATGGATCTTGTCTGCGTGGATGATATCGATACTGTTGCCGGCGACCTGCAGTGGGAACAACCGTTATTGTATCTTTATAACCGGTTACGGGACCGTTCGGCTGTCATGATTATCGCCGGTCGGTCTTCTCCAAAATCACTGGCGCTTGAACTGCCCGACCTGAAATCGCGCATGGCCTGGGGCCTGGTCTATCATCTGCAACCACTGGACGATGATCAAAAAATATCAGTACTGCAACAACGCGCCCACGCACGCGCCTTCGACCTTCCCGATGATGTCGCCGGATACCTCGTCAGGCGCGTCCGCCGGGATTTACCCGGCCTGATTTCACTGCTGGATCAATTCGAGGAAGCAACGCTGGTGGAAAAACGAAAGCTGACGATACCGTTTGTGAAGTCATTGTTAAGTAGTCAGTAATGGGTTGTGAATGCTCTCTCGACAACATACAACTAACCAAGATTCAGGACCGTTTCCGCCAGCCGTTTGCCGAGTGCTACGCACAATTCCTTTTCCTCCGCGGTCAACGGTCGATCACTGTTTTCCCCGGCGGTATGACTGGGACCGTAAGGTGTGCCGCCGCTCCGGGTTTTAGTCAGGGCCGGGATGGTATAAGGCAATCCCACCAGCAGCATGCCATGGTGCATTAACGGCAACATCATGGATAACAGGGTACTTTCCTGGCCGCCATGCAGGCTGGCGGTGGAAGTAAACACACCGGCGGGTTTGCCGACCAGCTTGCCGGACAACCAGATATCAATGGTACCGTCGATAAAATACTTGAGTGGTGCCGCCATGTTACCGAAGCGGGTCGGGCTGCCGAGCGCCAGTCCGTCGCATTCCACGAGATCCGTGCCGCTCGCGTATGGCGGTCCGGATTCGGGGATGCTTTCTTCAGTGCTTTCACACACAGTCGATACCGCCGGCACGGTCCGCAATCGTGCGCTGCAACCGGTCACGGATTCTATGCCGTGGCAGACCTGTTGCGCCATTGCTGCCACGTTCCCGTGGCGGCTGTAATAAAGTACGAGGATCTCCGCCATAATCAGAGAATATCGAGTACGCTTTCCGGCGGCCGCCCGATTGCAGCCTTGCCGTTATGAATAACGACTGGCCTTTCAATCAGGATCGGATGTTTAATCATGGCAGCAATGAGATCGTCGCGCCCCAGTGATTCGTCGTCCAGTCCTTCCTCCCTGTAGGCGGCCTCTTTCTTACGCATCAGATCGCGCGGTTCCATTTCCAGCATGGCGAGTATGTTCTTCAGCGTATCGGCATCCGGGGGTGATTTCAGGTATTCAATGATTTGGGGCTCTATACCCCTGGACCGCAGTAACTCAAGGGTCTGCCTTGATTTCGAGCAGCGTGGATTGTGATACATGGTAACGCTCATGCTAAACATGCTCCCTTGTTTGATTTATCATTGATTTTAACCGTTATCACACTCAAGGCAAAAACATCAGGCGGTATTTGTTCCCAAGCAGGTAGCGCCAGGGAAAATTATGACGAACTCGCTCATTAAATCCGGCAGGGCGGCTTTTATCTGGCTTTATCACTTTGTCCCATTCCTGTTGCAACAGTTTGTTGAACGCAGGGGACTGCAGAGTGCGGCATCACTCGCTTATACTACCTTGTTGTCGATTGTGCCGCTCATTGGCGTGACCTTCAGTTTTTTTATTAACCTGCCTGTATTCAAGGAGATCAACGAAAAAATCCAGGGATTTGTCTTCGAAAATTTCGTTCCGGCTTTTGGTAATACCGTGCAGGAATACCTGATCAGTTTCTCAATGAAAGCTTCACAATTGACACTGACCGGCATCGTGGTCCTGATTATTATTGCCCTGATGCTGATATCGACGATTGATACCGCCCTCAACCAGACC
>DATIPP010000281.1:0-7356 GCA_035471825.1 Gammaproteobacteria bacterium | reverse complement strand
TCGAACTCGATGCCTACAATGTCGACGCTCTCAGGGACCTGGAAACATTCTATGAACGGGCGCCGGAGTTTCTGGGTGGCGGCAAGGACAAGGCGGAGGCCATCCGCAAGCGTCTGGATGAACTGGCGGACCAGGGCCACGTATAGTCCGGAGATCCCGGCATTAAATATGCATGAATTTCAATTAATTAAGCCATGAAACTGATCTTCGCCCGTAGTCTGCTTATAATCGGGGACAAGGAACATGGACGGACAATTTCTCTCTATATCGAAAGGCTGGCAAAATAATCCATATGACTATGACGCATAGATTTTTACACTTGTTAACCGGTGCCCTGTTGCTGCTCTTCGGCAGTGTCCAGGCAGCCATACCGTCGGTGGCGGAACAGGAACTGGTCCCGCAGGACAAACACGAACGCGCCACAGAGATCATTACGCATATCATCGGCAGCTATCACTACAAGAACCGCGAACTGAATGACGAGCTGTCCGCCAGTATTCTGGAACAGTATCTCGAGAATCTGGATCCCAACAGGAACTATTTCCTGGCCGGAGACATCCGGCAGTTCTCTGACTATGAAGACAAGCTGGACGATGCTATCAAACGGGAAAACCTTTCCCCCGCCTTTGAAATTTTCAAGGTCTACCGGCAACGAGTGAAAGAGCGCGTTGATTACGCACGCTCGTTACTCCAGCAAGACTTCAGTTTCGACAAGAATGAAGAGTACCGTTTTGACAGGCGCGAAATGCCCTGGGCGGAGGACCGTGTAGCGCTCAATGAAATCTGGCGCAAGCGGGTCAAGAACGACATATTGAATCTGCGCCTTGCCGGCAAGGAAAAGAAGGAATACACGGAGACCCTGGACAAGCGTTATCAACGCATCAAGACCAGCACATTCCAGTTGAATGCCAATGATGTTTACCAGTCGTTCATCAACGCCTACACGACATCCATTGAACCGCATACGGCCTACTTCTCGCCACGGATATCGGAAAATTTCGATATCAGCATGCGCCTCTCGCTGGAAGGCATTGGCGCGGTACTGAGCAACGAAAACGATTACACCACGATTCAACGTATCATCCCCGGCGGACCGGCCGATCTCAGCGATCAATTACACGCCGAAGACCGGATCGTCGGTGTCGGCCAGGGCAAGAATGGTGAAATCGTCGACGTCATCGGCTGGCGGCTGGACGATGTCGTGGACCTGATCCGCGGTCCCAAGGACACCGTGTTACGGCTGGAGATTATTCCCAAGAATGCCGGACCGCACGGTGTAAACCGCACCATTACCCTGACGCGCAACAAGATCAAGCTGGAAGAACAGGCGGCGCAATCGTCCGTTATCGAACTCGAAGACAGCGGGGCACGCATCGGTGTCATTGATGTGCCGACGTTTTATATTGATTTTGCCGCCCAGGCCCGTGGTGAGAAAAACTACAAGAGCACTTCGCGCGATGTACGGAAACTGATCGGGGAACTCGGACAAAAAGACATTGAAGGACTGGTCATCGACCTGCGCGGTAACGGCGGCGGTTCACTCTCCGAGGCACTGGAACTGACCGGCCTGTTCATCAAGGAAGGACCCATCGTGCAAACAAAGGATTCGACCGGCAAGATTGAGATCAACGGGGACCCCGATCCGGACATTGCATACACGGGGCCGCTGGCTGTGCTGGTCGATCGCAACAGTGCTTCCGCCTCGGAAATCTTTGCCGGCGCAATCCAGGATTATCAACGCGGGATCATTATCGGAGAACCGACTTTTGGCAAGGGCACCGTCCAGAACGTGGTCGATCTCAATCGCCTCAACCGGGGTTCAGATGATGATCTTGGCCGTTTGAAAACCACTATCGCACAGTTCTTCCGTATCAGTGGCGGCAGTAACCAGTTCCGGGGCGTGATACCGGATATCATTTTCCCCACCTTTGACGAGGACTCGGAATACGGTGAACGCGCACTCGAGAATGCCCTGCCATGGGACAAGGTGAGTCCGGCGGACTATATCAAGGTCAGCAGCGAGGATAATCTGGAGCCCCTGCGTAACAAGCATCAATCCAGGATTGAATCCGACCGTTCCTTTAAATTATTGCTGGAGGAACTGGAACTTGTACAAAAAAACAGCGACAGAAAGAGCATCTCCCTGCTTGAGTCAGAACGTAAACAGGAACGGGAAGAACTGTTACAGGCCAAGCGCGATTTGCAAAACGAGTTCCGTGTAGCCAGGGGTCTGGAACCGTTACCGGAAGACGCCGACGAGGAAGACCTGGAGGTCGAGGAAGACGAGGAGGTTGATATCCTGCTGAATGAAACGGCCAGGATATTGCATGACTGGATCACATCACCTTCGTTGTCGGTGGATTTGCAAACCGTCAAGCAGCAGGATCCTGCTGCAATCAATAACAATCTCTAATCCGTACATTGTAACGAGGACGTGTGCCGGCCTGTGTCTTTAGTCCCGTAATAGTCATGCCTGTCCAGAATAACAACCAACAAGAAGGAAACTGTCATTAAAAAGCTGCCTGCAACACTTATCCAGGGCGACGGTATCGGGCCTGAAATCACCGAAGCTACCGAAAGAGTACTTGACGCACTCGGCGCGCCGTTCGAGTGGCACCGCTACAAGGCCGGCCTCGCCGCCATTGAGGAATCCGGTGACGCCCTGCCCCCTGAATTACTTGAAAACATCCGCCAGACACGTCTCGCGCTCAAGGCACCGCTGACAACACCGGTCGGCAGCGGGTTTCGATCACCAACGGTGCGAATGCGCGAGGAATTTCATCTTTACGCCAATGTCCGTCCCGCGATCACCTTTACACCAGGTGGGCGTTTTGAAGATATCGACCTGATACTCATCAGGGAAAATACCGAAGGTCTGTATGTCGGTGTCGAACATTACATCCCCATTGACGACGATCCGCATGCGGTGGCAGAAGCATCCGGGATCATCACCCGCAGCGGTTGCAGGCGGATCGCGGAATTTACCTTTGACTACGCCGTCAAGAACAATCGCCGGAAGGTAACCATCGTCCACAAAGCGAATATCCTCAAGGCGCTTACCGGACTGTTCCTCGAAACGGCCCGCGAGGTCGGCAAAAAATACGAGACCCAGCTCGAGATCGAAGACCGGATTGTAGACAATTGCGCCATGCAACTCGTGATCAACCCTTCGCAATTCGATGTCATCCTGACCACTAACATGTTCGGCGACATCCTGTCTGATGAAATCGCCGGCCTGGTCGGTGGTCTCGGCCTGGCACCGGGCGGGAATATCGGCAAGGACGCTTCCATCTTCGAGGCAGTACATGGCTCGGCGCCCGACATTGCCGGCCAGGGAGTCGCCAATCCGACGGCACTGATGCTGGCCGCCGCCATGATGCTCGATCACACCAATAACCAGAAACTGGCGACACAACTCCGTCGTGCGATCCGTCGTGTACTCGGTGAAGACAATGTACGCACCGGTGATCTCGGTGGTGACGCGTCTACAAATGAATACACGGATGCTATTATCAAGCGACTGAAATCCGCTTGATCACAGTCTGTTTGCACGCGGCTGGTAATGCCCCGGGTATTAGCGGAAAACATTGAATTCACACGATTCACCATGACGACCGGATTACTCTACGATCCCGTTTTTCTCGAACACGACACAGGCAAGGGTCATCCGGAATGCCCGGAACGCCTGAGCCGGACGATACAGCACCTGCAGGGACTGCCCTGGTTTGATGCATTACATCACTACACGTCGCAGCCGGTTGACAGGAAATGGCTGCATGAAATCCATGATGAAGAATACCTGAAACGCGCCGAGGAAAGCTGTCTCGCCGGGGAACACTTTCTTGATTCAATGGATGTCGCAATCTGCGAAAAATCATTCACTGTTGCACTGCACGCCGCCGGGGGTATGTTGAGACTCGGAGATGAAGTCATCAAGGGGAACATCAAAAACGGCATGGGCCTGGTTCGCCCGCCCGGCCATCATGCCGAACGATCCATGGCGCTGGGTTTTTGCCTCATTAATAATGTCGCGGTTCTCGCCCGCTACCTGCAGAAGCAACACGGACTCGAAAAGATCGTAATACTCGACTGGGACGTTCACCATGGCAACGGGACACAGCACACCTTCGAGAGAGACCCGGCGGTTTTTTACATAAGCGTCCATCAATACCCGTTCTATCCCGGCAGCGGCGCCTGGTCAGAAACCGGGACCGGCCGCGGCGAGGGGGCCACGCTCAACATCCCCATGCCGCACGGGGCGGGAGATGCGGATTACGAAGAAGCCTTCCGGGAAATGATCCTGCCGGCAATCGATACATTTGAACCCGCTGCAATTCTTGTCTCGGCCGGTTTCGATGCCCACGCCGATGATCCCCTGGCCAATATCTCTCTCAGTACTCTGTTTTACGGCTGGATGACCGGCAAAGTCATGGAACAGGCTGATAAACATTGCGACGGCCGGATCATTTCCGTTCTCGAAGGTGGTTACGATCTCAGCGCATTGCCACGTTGTGTCGAGCAACACCTTGAGCTACTCTCCGGCCAACATTAATCAAGCAATCCGGATTCACCATGCAGGTTCACCTGAAAGCACTTGGCTGTCGCCTGAACGAGGCCGAAATCGAACACTGGGCCAGTGACTTTCAATCGCTGGGCCACACAATTACACGTCAACCGGAACAAGCTGATCTTGTCGTCATCAATACCTGTGCCGTGACCTCCGAGGCTGCGCGCAAGTCCCGCCAGTTAATCCGCCGCAGCCATCGCTTCAATCCCGGAGCCAAGCTCGTTATCAGCGGTTGTTACAACAGTCTCGAACCAGACAATGCGGCCCGGCTGGATGGCGTCGACCTGCTGGTTCCGAACGATCAAAAGGATCGCCTCGTAGACATTGTTGATCGTGAAATCGGCCTGCACACCATGCCGGCAAGAACTACGCAACCGGGTGAGACCGCCTTGTTTCAACAGGGCCGTAACCGGGCCTTCATCAAGATCCAGGACGGATGCCGCTACCGTTGCAGCTTCTGCATTGTGACGCTGGCACGCGGTGGAGAACGTAGCCGTCACGTCGCTGACATTGTAAACGAGATAAACACCTTGCATTCCCGGGGAGTACAGGAAGCCGTTCTCACCGGCGTCCATGTCGGCGGTTACGGCAGCGACACCGGATCCAGTCTGTACGATCTTCTGCACATTGTCCTGGCAGAGACCGACATACCGCGGATCCGTCTCGGCTCGGTGGAGCCATGGGACCTGCCGAAGAATTTTTTCCGCCTGTTTGACAACCCGCGCCTGATGCCGCACCTCCACCTCCCGTTGCAAAGTGGATCCGACAGTGTTCTGCGGCGCATGTCCCGTCGATGCAAGACCGGGGACTTTGCCAGGCTCGTGGAAACCGCCCGGCAGAGTATCGCTGATTTCCAGGTTACCACGGATATCATTGTCGGTTTTCCCGGCGAGACGGACAGTGAATGGCGTGAAAGCCTGGATTTTTTACAAGCAACCGGTTTTTCACATTTGCACATTTTCAGTTATTCACGCCGCCATGGCACAAAGGCGGCCCGCATGCCGGACCAGGTCGATCCTGATGTGAAAAAAAGACGTAGCCGCGAGTTGCACCGGCTGGGGCAAAAGATGAAACTGGCAATCCTTGAAGAATACGTGGGCAGTACGCAACCCGTACTATGGGAAAACCGGGATGTACCGCGCGGTCAAACGGGTTACAGCGGCTACACGCCGAATTTCCTCCGGGCCAGGCTGAAACAATCGAAGGTGGCAGCGGCAAATACCATTCTGCCGGTGAAACTTGCTTCGCTCGACAGGGAACATGGCTTGCTGAACGCGGAATTAATCTAGAACCTAACTCGAGGATTCCGCAAGGTCGCGACGATGGCGTTGCAGTGCGGGCCAGGGAGCGAGGAACGATTGGCACAGCAACGTGGTTCGTGGGGAATCTCCATTTAGGTTCTAGTCTTCGGGACGATCGCCCTGCTCCTCTTTTTCCCGGGCCATCTTTTCAACGGGCTCCAGGTCACGGTAGGCAAATTCCACCTGTGACAATTCCTCCCGTAATGCATCCACGCTGCCGAAAGCCCCGAGCATTTTCTTGTTTTTCAGCAGACTGTAGGCATTTTTCATCCGGGTCATAATCTGTTCGCTTTCTTCCCGCGGCAATTCAATATCCCACAACAGCGCTTTCAGCCGACTCAACCGTCGCTCCAGGTTGCGTCGTGCCTTTTCCAGACGCTCATAAAGCGCGTGCATCTCGGCACGCCGCGCCTCGGCCGCCGTCTGTTCTGCTGTTGTCTCCTCCACCGGAACAACTTCTTCCGGTTCGGTTCCTGCCACTCCCGCCGGCACGGGTTTACCGACCTCGTAGACCGGTTCCGGCTTGATAACGACGAAATAGACAGTCAACGCGATCAGTAACGAGACTATCAACAAGATGTATTTCAAGGCTTTCCTCCTCAAACTGCCGGCCACCCTGCCGGGCGGCTGTAATCTGCCAGCGCAACCCGCGCGATGCAAGCGTGCCGGGTCTTTACAGCCCGGTTCAAGGTTATCCGGGGCCGGTAAATATTATTGTATTTTTAATTCCTTAAATATCAATAAGTTATTAAATATTCTTTAATTTAAAATTTTAACTTGATTTATTAGATAACTATTCTAATATTAGGATTTATATACAATTTTATCAGAATAAGTCGCGCCGGATCACGATCCAGCACTGACATCCACAATAACGACGCTTTGGGGGTAAGGAGTCATGGCCATAGCCAATTACGCCGAATCACAGCCGGCTTCCGTCTCACATCATCTGCGCGAAGACGTTCACCACAACCGGGCCAGGAAGTTTACCAGCACGGAAACGATTGACGGTTTCATTCATCACCCGGCCGATTTTCCTATCGCTTTCAAACGCCCCGGTCCGCTCAAAAAACAGGAATACCGGCACACGGAACGCGGCACGCTGGGACTGACGTTTCGATCGGAGAAATACATCAAACCCGGATCGTTACTGGAAGTCACGATCACACTCCGGGGTGAAGAACAGAAATTTACCGGCAGGATCGTACTGGTACGCAACCAGGGTGATCACTTCGAGATCGGGTTATGGCTGAACTCACATGAAGATGCGAGCCGCCTCCGGATTGTTGAACAGATCTGTCATATCGAATCCTACTTGCGCGAGAAACGGCATCGCGAAGGCCCCTTTATCAGCCGGGAAAAGGTGGCACAGGAATGGGTGCATAAATTCGCCGCCACTTTCCCGACATTATAAGACACGACATCATGGCCAGCAGTATCATCACCAACAGTTTCCGCAGCACCGGCGGCGGTGTCATCGAATGTAGT
>DATIPP010000280.1:0-6180 GCA_035471825.1 Gammaproteobacteria bacterium | reverse complement strand
AAAGACTAATCCTTTAGCAATTCCGGTTTATGTTTTTTGATCCACTCTGTCACGTCGTGATAGAGCTTCTCTCGCCTATTGCAAAATCGCCTTGTAACCTGCATCAAAACGAATTTCATTACCAACTACTTTTACATGCGCACTCTTAATATTTCGATCTGCAGCATTCAGCAAACGGGTTATCGCTGCACTATCAGGTTCTATTTTTTCCAGTGACGTCCCTATCAGATTATCCAAGCTCATTCCTTGTCCCCATAATAAATAATTTTGGTTGTTTCATTATCTCTTTTATAAAACCGTCCTGCTTTGCAACCAGCTTTTTCCATTCCTTTTGCGTGTAAACCTTGGGATTGATTTCGCGTTTCAATATTTCCTGGCTCGGATACACAGCTTTAGCCACACCGGAGAACTTCACATCACCAATCACCAACAGATCCACATCACTGGCCGATGTCGCTTTATCACTAGCCATTGACCCAAACATAAGGGCAACATCAATTTTCTCTTCCAAAGGACTCAATGCATCAGCAAGGACTTCTACCAGGCCCGCTGTTTTTCGCAGGATGCCGGTAAGCTCTTCATATATCGGACAATCCTTATCAGCGGAATATTGAACCTGGTTGCCTATATGTGCTTTTGTCAATATGCCTGCATCCGCCAATCGGGCCAATTCTTTATGTAATGTCCCCGGGACAGTACCCGAGATCCGGGCAATCTCCCGGACGTGGTAACCCTTATCAGGGTTCAGCAGTAATAGTGCCAGAACCCGCTTTCGATAACCCTTGAACAGTATTTCAGCTAACCTGGATGACATATCGTATTTGTAGCTAATTTAGCTACATTTGTAGCTAAATTAGCTACATTAGTCAACCGAATATGTCCCAATGAAACAGGAATTATTGCTCGTGACAG
The DNA here is from genome assembly GCA_035471825.1 of Gammaproteobacteria bacterium. Classification (GTDB taxonomy): domain Bacteria; phylum Pseudomonadota; class Gammaproteobacteria; order Eutrophobiales; family Eutrophobiaceae; genus DATIPP01. The sequence continues at coordinate 5,268 of DATIPP010000280.1, read as the reverse complement.
TAGTGGGTAATGCGCCAGTTGTGACAAGCCATCACCGGCAACTGACCACCCACTACTGTCGATTCCCCGCGGTTCAGTTGCGCAAGTCCGATCCCCTGTTGCCGTATCCCTGCCCGCCTTCAAATATAATCAAACCTTTAATATCCAGGGATAATACAAAACCTTGACACTCTTTATCGGACTGGTAATCACGGCCATTGTTGCATGGCTGATCGTCCTGCAATACCGGCGGCAGCGCCGTGAAAAGCTTTTCCGTAAGCTGTTGCCGCCGGAATTCTTCGCCGTGGCCACGGAAACCTTCTTCGAAAAACCCGTGCAAATGAAAATCCGGCTGCGGGAACTCTACGAACAACTCAGGAAATACTATCACCTCGACCCGGCAGACTGGCATTCCTCGAATAAGGGGGTATAAAATTTGGAAATACGTTCTATCGCAAGACCCGGCCCTGATTGTAGTTTCCATTTTTCAAGACGACATACAGGGAAATATTAATGTAGTGATCTTATGGAGCGATAGAGCTACCCTGACCTCAATCATTACCGGCTGGCTAATGGGCGACACACTCCGTCAATCCGTGCTCCTTCCGGTCATGTTTTTTACATTCCAAACCACTTCATCCATACTGGTTATACTAGTTTAACGTAGAACAGGCTATGCTGAAGTCACACATATGCCTTGTCGCTGTTCTCTTGTTACCTTTTCCGGTAGCAGCGGTATCACCGTCAAGCACTTCCGATACCATTCCGTATCGTGACTGGATCGCCGACATGAAGGCGGCCGAACGTGGTCCTTTTGAAAAAATCGCCTGGTTCTGCAAGGACGGCACAATATTACCGCCGAAACCATACGCCTGCAGCGATCATGGCGGCGGTCATCAGCATGGTGTCTGGAACGAACGCACACGCATCCTCCGCGAGCAGGGTTTTTACATTGCAAACGTGCTGGCAACTCTGCCGCCGGAACAGGCGATCGCTGATCATGCCGAGCAACTCAAATGGATATTGCTGGAACGTTTTTTGTTAGAACAGGACGACGGCTGGATCTTGCGAAAAGCGCGCCACTATCGCGGTGCTTTTCAAAGTGAAGTCGAAGCAATTGCAGCGCGTGATATCCTCAAAGCTATGTTGGCTGATCCGCAATATCGGACCAGCCATTATTTACTCACACGCGAGGCTGCACGATTACTGCCCTGGCGTACCGAACCGCGCTCACTTGAACAGGCCCGAATCCTGTCCAGTTCGATCGCTGAACTTGATACAAACTTCATCCAATTACGAAATAAAATCCACAGTTATCCTGAAAAAACCGACATTGAACAAGTGCGTGACTATCATGTACGCAATGCACAGCCGGAAACCACTGAATTATTAAAGTCACTGGAAGCCTCATTACTGGCAACATTCGAAAGCCCGAACCTGATCCCCGCATTACGAAAACTGACAACAACCGGCAAGCCAGATGCTGAAATTTACAACAGAACACTGACTGAATTGACAGACTCGCTTGCTGCTGCCGAAACCGATCGCGCACGACTGCAAGTACTCGGAAAAATTCTCACTGCCTTGCACGATAGCCTTGCTGACTGGCCATCTGCTGCCGCTCTGCAAGCACTGGACATCAGCCTCACTGCGGAACAGGCAGCCATGGCAGCAGAGTTAGGCTTGTTAGCGGAATCAAAAAACCGTACACGTGCATGGCAACTGGAAGTATTGGCGGATAATCTGCATGTACTGTATGGTCTGGGTTTTATCACCGCCCGTGAACGCGACGCGCAACAAACGGCGCTTGCTGAATTGTCTGGACAGCCAACCCTTTCAGACTATCGCGAAACACTGGATTATCTCGCGCGCTTACCTGCCTGGGTTGATGCGAGGCTGCAATATTATTTCGCACCGCAAATCGATCGCTTCGATATTCTCGAACCGAAAATCAAGTTGTTTATTCAGGATCGATTGCGCATGTCACCGTTAATATTGCATAGCCGCTTGCTGGAAAGCCTGAGCATTGATGCAGACAATCTCGCCGGTGTCCAGCATGAATTGCTTGGACAACCGGTCGGCCGCGGTTTTCGTGCATTGAATCCGGGACTGGCGCGAGGCCGGTTACAACACCTGAAAACAATACTGAACCCGGGTACTGCAATGGATAAAACTATCGTGCTGGCACCGGAAACCATTGCAGATTTACCACCGGTCGCCGGCATCCTGACCACCCATGCCGGTAACACCCTCTCACATATCCAGTTACTGGCCCGCAATCTTGGCATTCCGAATGTTGTAGTGAGTGATGATTTGTTACCGCGCCTTGATCCATTGATTGGTCAACGCATTGTACTGTTGGCCAGTCCCGGCGGTGTGGTGCGTTTAATGCCTGATGAACCGCGCTGGGACAAGGTATTCCCCGAACAGGAAGAAAAACCTGTCAGGATTAAGGTGGATATGGAAAAACTCAATCTCGATCAGAAGGGTTTTCTAACACTCGATCAATTGCAAGCTGCCGATTCCGGCCGCGTGGTTGGACCTAAAGCAGCCAAACTCGGTGAACTCAAAAATCACTTTGCCGATCAGGTGCCGCAGGGACTCGCCATTCCTTTTGGTGTTTACCGGCAAATGCTGGAACAAACTCCGGGACCGGATGAATTATCGCTGTTTGACTGGATGCGTAATCAATACCGCCAACTGGAAACCATTAAAGATAACAACCTGCGCGAACAGGCAACCAGGTCTTTTCTGGCAGAAGTGCGAACGCGAATTCAAAATCAGGCACTGGATGAAAATTTCAAAACCGGATTACGTGAACGCATGCGCGAAGTGTTTGGAGAAGAAGGCAGCTACGGCGTATTTGTGCGCAGTGATACCAACGTCGAAGATCTGCCGGGCTTTACCGGCGCCGGCCTGAATCTGACAGTACCGAATGTGGTCGGTTTTGAACAAACACTCGAAGCAATCAAAAATGTCTGGGCATCGCCGTTCAGCGATCGTGCCTATGGCTGGCGGCAATCATTAATGGAACAACCGGAACATGTTTACGCGGCAGTGTTGTTACACAAAACCGCACCAGCGGACAAATCCGGCGTCATGATCACCGCCGATATCACCAGCAACGATCCCGGCATTTATACCATTGCCACGAATGAAGGTGTGGGCGGCGGTGTCGAAGGACAGGCGGCTGAAAGCCTGAAAGTTGATCCGCACACCGGAGAATCAACACTGCTGGCCAGTGCCACGGAAACCTACAAAACCATTCTGCCACCGCAAGGTGGTATTGCCCGTGCTGTTGCCTCGGGCAATCCGGAATTACTCGCACAGAATGAGATCAAACAATTGATCACATTTGGATTATCCTTACCTGAACGCTATCCCGGCCTGCTGGATGCCGAAGGCAACGCTGTGCCCGCAGATATTGAGTTTGCATTCGTTAACGGCAAGTTGTATTTGTTACAGATACGGCCATTTTTGCAGAGTCAGCGCGCACAACGAAACCTGGTACTGCTTGATCTGGATAAACCACTACAGCGTCACCGCGATCAAGTCATCGATCTTATGGTTGCACCCGGCACAGATACACCATGAAACGATTCATATTATTTTTAACAATCCTCTGCGCCTCACTGGGTGCATGGGGTTATCCACTTGATGGCTACGACCGCACACTCATTCAAAGACTGCAACCTGCATGGGAGGCGCACTTTGGCGGAAACGGCAAACCTTCACTGCCCCCGGGTGCTTTGCTTGACACCGAAGCCATCGTGCCATCCGGACATGGCGTTACTGATTTGCCTGAGAATGATCCGCAGCTCGCCGCAAAACTGAAACAAATGCTGGGCAATGAAGCCGACCGTTACAGTGTTGCGATTATTGATCTCAGCGATCCCGATAACCCGCGTTACATTGCTCATCGCGACGACCATATCGCAAACGTGGGCAGTGTCGGCAAGCTGCTGGTAATGTATGCATTATTCGATCAACTGGCGCGGCTTTATCCCGATGATATCCCGGCACGGGAAAAGATACTGCGTGACACGATGATCACAGCCAATGACTGGGTATTGTCCGATCATCATACCGTACAAATTTACGATCCCGCTGCCGGACACATGGTCAGAAGACAAATGCGTGTCGGTGATACCGGTAACCTGTGGGAGTATATGGACTGGATGTTGTCGGCCAGTAATAACAGCGCCGCAACAATTGTGTTGCAACAAGTGATTCTGATGGAGAAGTTCGGTCATGACTATCCATTAGCAACTGCCGAGAGTGAAGCATTCCTGAGTAAGGCCAGCGCAAAAGAACTGGGCGAACTATGGCTGGCTGCCATGTACAGGCCACTGGTAAAAGCCGGATTCGACACCAACAGAATCCGCCAGGGTTCGCCTTTTACAGGAACGGCCAAAAAAAGAATTCAGGGCACTTCCAGTGTTGGCACAGCACGCGATCTCGCCATGTTGTACAACCTGATTGAAGCCAAACGCCTGGTGGATGAATGGTCCAGTGCCGAAGCCAAACGACTGCTTTACAGCACCGAGCGCCGCATCCGCTATGCTTCCCACCCGGTATTGAATGATTCCGCTGTATTTTTCAAATCGGGTTCATATTATAAATGTAAACCCGAACCGGATTTTGTCTGCCGGAAATACATGGGTAACGAACTAAACCGGCTGGCTTCCACTATCCTGGTCGAATCGCCTGCCGGTTCACCCAGGCTGCGTTATATCGTCGCTGTCATGTCCAATGTACTGCGGGTCAATTCTGCCGTGGCACATCAAACACTGGCCCTCCGCATACACCGTTTCATTGAAAGCCTGCATGCCAATGACACAACGGATGCACCACAATCTTCAGAATCATCAAAGGTTGAGACATTGGCTGAATAAACATGATCAACGATAGTCAAAAAGTCGCTACACTTCGCGGCATCTCCCTCTTCATGAATTTTTTCCAGATCATATTCGCCTATTACATGGTCAAACCTTCCAGCCGCTCCATTTATCTGGAACATTTTCGTGCCGATCAATTGCCATATGTGTGGATCGCCAGTGCCTTGTTGCTGGGCATACTCATGCCACTGTATGGCCGCTTCATCGACAAATACGATCGCCGCCGAATCGTCGTGCTCAGTTGCCAGACTTTTTGCCTGATTCTTTTAATATTTGTCGTGCTCTTTCAAACCGGCATGAACTCACCCGTTGTCGCTATCTGTTTTTATATTGTTGTCGATATCATGAGCGTAGTACTCGTCGAGCAATTCTGGAGTCTGGCAAACAGTAC
>DATIPP010000279.1:0-7251 GCA_035471825.1 Gammaproteobacteria bacterium | reverse complement strand
CGATGGAAAACGGCGTACTGACCATTCACGGTGAACGCAAGTACGAGTCCAGTGATGAAGACAAGGAAAGCGGCTATCGCCGTGTCGAGCGGGCCTACGGGAATTTCTACCGCAGGCTGGCTCTCCCGGACGTCGCCGATGCAGATAGAATATCTGCGGAAGGCAGAAACGGCGTCCTGGAGATCTCGATTCCGAAAAGCGAGAAGGCCAAACCTCGCCGGATTGAGGTCAAGTCCTGAATCCGCACGGCTTCCTGGATTAACGGGGCTTATGCCCCGTTTTTTTTCGCCTGCGAGAATTTATTGAAAATGATACGGGGCGGTTGGTTCAATTGCATAGCTGTAAAAACCTGAACGAGTCAGATTTTATTGAAGGGAATAGGGTAAGGATTCCTGCTGTTGCCGCGTCAAACGTAAGTCATGTGATTTCACGTTCAAACCATGTAACAGAGGAGAAAGAAATGCCCCGTATTCGACCGATCAATGAGAAAACCGCCGATCCCGTAGCCACTGAAATTCTGGAAATGGTGAGAAAGAAAATGGGTTCCATACCGAACCTGATCACGACCATGGTGAATTCCCCCGCAGTGGCCAGGGCTTATCTTGGCTTCAGCCAGGCCCTCTCCACAGGCAACCTGCCACCACGCTTGCGTGAGCAGATCGCGCTACTGGTCGGGGAAGCAAACAATTGTGAATACTGTGTCGCAGCCCATACCGTCCTTGGCAAGGGTGCGGGCCTCAGTGAAGAGGAAACCAGAAATGCACGGATGGGATTTTCGAGTGACAGGAAAGAGCGTGCAGTGATTGAGTTTGCCAGGCAGGTTGTATATCAACGAGGCAAGGTCAGTGATGAAGACGTGGAGCAGGTTCGAACTGCGGGATATACTGATGGTGAGATCAGCGAGATAGTTGCCAACGTTGTCCTGAATGTTTTCACGAACTATTTCAATCTTGTTGCCGGAACGGAAGTGGATTTTCCTGCTGCACCCACCCTCGCTACTGCGTAAGACATATCCAGCTTCTGTTCATCCCTTGCGGTGAATTTAGCCGGGAAACTAACGGGAAACGGATGGTCCAAGCGATAATGGAAAGTACGGTCCGGGATAACGAGAAATGGCTGACGCAACTGCGAAGCAGGGGGGCGGAGCAGCAGTCGGCACTGTCGGATCTGAGAAAGGCACTGTTACGCGGTCTGCGAGGAGCAATGTCCAGCCGGGCGTATGTAGATGAATCATTTCTGGAAGACGCCGTTCAGGACACACTGGTCCTGATACTGGATCGGCTGCATCAGTTTGAGGGACGCAGCCGGTTCCTTACCTGGGCGACTTCCATAGCCATCCGTGTCACCATGAGCAAACTCCGACGGGAACACTGGAAAGACGTCTCGCTTGAAGAAGTGATTGCCGAATCCGGTTTCATGCCCGACGACAAGGACAACCCGGGGCCGGAACTACAGTTTTCACAAAATGCAGTTCTTCACAAAATGTACAGTATTATCCGCAATGAGCTGACGGATAAACAGAAAGCGGCGCTGCTTGCGGAATTAAAAGGAATACCGATGGATGAAATCGCACGGCACCTGGGAAGTAATCGCAACGCAGTCTACAAATTAACACACGATGCCAGAAAACGGCTGAAGCAAGGCCTCGAATCCGCCGGTTACGCGGCAACTGACATAAACGCAGCATTTATCGCATGAGGAATGAACCATGACACTTACCAGGAAAGAAATTGACGGCCTGATGCGACTTATCGGTCTCACGAAAGACGATGAGATCAACTGCGATCAGTGTCTTGCATTAATAGCCGAATTCGCGGAGCAGGAACTTTCCGGAAAATCGATACCGGAAGGTCTCAATGCTGTTGAACATCACCTGTCACTGTGCTCGGAATGTTGTGAAGAGTATCAGGTCCTCAAGCAGGCATTAAAAGAAATGGACTGTTAACGCTCTTCCTTCCTCGCAGGCTGCAGTCACATCCAAAAAAGTTTTTTTGACGCCCGGTTCTGAACCGGGTTTTATCAGGCTATTGTTGCTGGATTCCCTGTCATTTCCGTTTTATCCCTCTTCCAATTTATCGTTTCTGTACTACTGATTAAATCATCTTTATTCAGGCGTAAGAAACCCCAACCTCACCGCGTCAAAGTGTTGCCGGTAAGGAATTGTTATACATGCCGGGTATTTTCCGAAATCACTTCGTGATTAATATGGTTTCATATTTGATGAAATGAGGAGAAGAAATAATGAAAGTGAAGAGTTTTGTATTTGCATTACTGGCCTGGATGGGACTGGTATCCGGTGCATTCGCTGCTGTTGATCATGCAGCAAGCACGCCGGGTGTGCAGGGCTATGACCTGGTGTCCTACCACAACAGCAAACGACCGCTCCGCGGTAACGGACACTTCGTTTCCATTCATGATGGCGTTACGTACATTTTCGCCAACGAAGACAACAAGAAGGCTTTTGATCGTAATCCGGACAAGTACTTGCCGGCTTACGGTGGCTATTGCGCCTTCGGGGTATCGGTGGGAAAGAAGTTCGTCGGTGATCCGGAAGTCTGGCGAGTCGTGGGCGGGAAACTCTATCTCAACCTTGATGCGAGTATCCAGGACCAGTGGCTCAAGGATGTTCCGGGCCGTATCAGGACAGCGGATGAAAACTGGAAAAGGATACAAAACATTCCTGCAGATCAATTGTGAGTATTACTTGGCGGCCCCTGGAGCAATCCGATGGCAACGCAGGGGCCGCTGATTGAAACAGGTTATTTCATGGTTGCAAAACCGGACAGAAACACCTGACTGATAAATTCCGGGAGAATTTAATTATGAACCGTGCCCTCATTATATGTTTTTTCACGATGTTAATCGTGTTATCCGCTTGTAACCAGGAGACTTCCGAGAGCGTGTCATCTGTTAAAAAAGGAAATACCTTTTCTGCCTATGTGGATGACAAGGGAAACATCAGCAGGCCTGAAGATTTTCGGGAAAACTGGACGCATCTGGGTTCCTGGTATGTCACCAGTGACGGTATGTCTGGCGGTGCGACCATGCATGATGTTTATGCTACACCGGAATCGGTAAAGGATTTCAGGGAAAACGGCCAGTGGCCGGACGGTACCGTTCTTGTAAAAGCAGTGTCCGGCCTGCAGGACAGGCAGTTGACCACCGGCCATGCACAGTGGACTGGTGATGCGGATGTCTGGTTTGTCATGGTACGCGATCGTGAAGACCGTTTCCCTGACAACAAGGCCTGGGGTGAAGGCTGGGGCTGGGCCCTGTTCGAAGCGAAAGACCCGGAGAAGAATCTCACGACGAACTGGCGTGGCACGGGATTCAATAATTGTTTCGGCTGTCATGCGCCCGCCAGGAAAACTGAATGGGTCTATATCGACGGTTATCCCACGGTGCGTAATTCGGCCCGCTATCCGAAACTGGATACTGCAAACACTATATCAATGTATGACTGAAACCGATTTTGTACACAACTTTTATCAACAACAGGAGATGTAACATGAGCAAGCAATCAAAAATCATACCCGGCCTTATCGCCATTATCGCCATATCCACCGCTTCAACGGCATTCGCAGACAGTGTTCACGGAGCCCTGAAAAGCAGGGTGGGTATCCCGTCTGAATCCGTGACTGTCTCAAAAGAGAAAGTCTCGATACCACGGAACATCCAGGACTATGTCGACGCCTACCAAAATATCGTTGAAGAAAGGAATGTAATGAATTCCGGCAAGGTGGCAAGGAAGGAAGAACCGTTTGCGGGTGTATGGCAGAAAGCACTGGGTAATCCGGTGAAGTTGTAATAACAAAATCGGGCGGTGCCGGTTTAGCCGGTATCGCCTGATCGTGTTAATCGGAGGAAAACCGGCATGGTCATGTCAAATTTTATCGATGAGTCGGAACGACATGCGGAACTTTATGGTGATTATACCGAAAGACAAAAATACGTACTGGAAATCGCCAGGAAAATCACGAATGAACGTCGAAGCGACAGGGAGATACAGGACTCATTATTAAAGCATGGCATTACCTGTCCGGAAATTCACTGGTTAAAGCGTACCGGGCACTGTTTACCGCTTTACATGTAAAAATTGTTGCAAATAAAAGGAAAAAACAAATGATAGATTTATATTTCTGGACAACCCCGAACGGATACAAGGTCCTGCTGTTTCTGGAAGAGTCCGGAATACCGTACCGTGTTATCCCCGTGAATATCAGCAAGGGTGAACAATTTCAGGCGAAATTCCTGAAGATATCACCGAATAACAGGATACCGGCCATTGTTGATCATGAACCGGTGGTCGGCCAAAAGCCTGTTTCGGTTTTCGAATCCGGTGCTATTTTGTTATACCTCGCGGAAAAAATCTCACGGTTTGTTCCCACTGATACACAGGGCCGTGCCAATGTATTGCAATGGCTCTTCTGGCAAATGGGAGGACTCGGTCCCATGGCAGGGCAGAACATGCATTTCGTTCAGTATGCACCGGAGGTTTTGCCTTACGCGATAAATCGCTATGTCAGCGAGACGTCACGTCTGTTAAAGGTTTTGGACAGGCAACTGGCGGGCCGGGAATACATTACCGGTGAATATTCCATTGCCGATATGGCGAGTTACCCCTGGGTTAACGTTTACGAGCGGCTGAGCCAGAAGCTGACTGATTATTCCAATCTCAAGAACTGGCATGAACGTATTAAAGGTCGTCCGGCAACGATCGCGGCCTATGCAAAAGGGCAGGTGATAAACGATGTGCCGACGGTCACGGAAGAATCGCGAAACTTTCTGTTTGGCCGGAATGATCGGACATTGGCGGCCTGATAAAAACGGTCAACCACTCATGCTGTCGCAAGAGAAGAAAAGTGATCACCACCCATCCCAATCCGCGGCGCGTGCGCATGTTCCTGGCAGAAAAAAGATTGATGTTCCGCGTGAACAGATTGATGTAGTTGCCGGTATGCATCGAAACCCTGAATTCCTGGGTAAAAACCCTGACGGTACCGTACCGCTGCTGGAACTGGATGATGGTAACTATATCAGCGAAACGGTTGCCATATCGCGTTACTTCGAGGAGAAATATCCCCATCCGCCGTTGATGGGGAAAAATGCCGGACAAAAGGCCACTGTAGAAATGTGGCAACGCCGGGTTGAGCATTCATTAATGAATACCCTGGTGGCTTATTTCCATCACGGGACGCAGGGATTCGGCGAACCGGATCGATATCGTAATAGGGAGTGGGGTAAATATAACCGGAATTTGGCAATCGAGGCGATGAAGCAAGTGGATCGACAACTGGCAAAAGATACCTATATTGCCGGTGATACATTCTCGATCGCAGATATTACCGCACTGTGTGCTCTCGACCTTGCAATGGCACTTGGTCTTGAAATACCTGAAGAATGCACCCATCTTAAAAACTGGCATGCGGATGTTTCCGGTAGAGAGAGTGCAGCAGCATAGAAAACAGGCGGGTCAATGCCGATCTGTCCAGACGAATCGTCGTTAACAGCTGCAGATTTTGTACATGCACCGTGGAGCAACAGCGACTGTGTGATATATATCAAAACTGGACATTTATGAAATTGGCTGGGTGGCAGAACATATATGCAGCGGTTTGCAAAGCCGCTTATGCTGGTTTGAATCCAGCCCCAGCCTCCAATTTTAATATTATTATGGACTGGAATAATGAAAGAATATACCGGTGACATCGCTTTTTCGGATACAGTAAAACAAACCCAGAAACAGGAAGGCTCTCGTGACATTTATGCACATATCGAGGAACGCGACAGCTGGAAAGATACGGTAACAAAAGAGCTTTCCGACTTTATCAATGAACGCGATTCATTTTACATGGCAACTGTTAACAAAGAAGGACAACCCTATATCCAGCATCGCGGAGGACCAAAAGGGTTCCTGAAAGTTATCGCTTACAATACCCTTGGTTTTTGCGACTTTAGTGGTAACCGGCAGTATATTTCCTACGGAAATCTTGTTGATAACAACAAGGTCTGCATTTTGTTGATGGATTATCCCAACCGACGGCGGGTTAAAATCTGGGGTACGGCAGAAGTCATTAACAACGACAAATCATTGATTAACCAATTAATGGTCCCGGATTACAAGGCGGTTCCGGAACGTGCCTTCGTGATTCAGCTGGAGGCCTGGGATATCAACTGCCCGAGACATATCACTCCACGCTATACAGTAGAAGAAATTGCAGGAATGAATATTTGATCCTGAATCCTGAACAGGGCCAGCTGTATTTTCGCTAGTCCTGGACACCGGATTTTGATTGAATTCCGGATGAAGTTACGCTGGTGTTACTACCCGCTGATTTTCCGGCATTCGATTGTGTCTTCTCCCAGCTGGATAGCCATTGCTCCTGTATTTCCATGGCCCTGTTGGTAAATTCCTGCCAGTTTTTCAACAAGACGTCACTGGGTTGTTCTTCAACCGGTGGCGTGGTCCGCAACATGTCAAACCAGATGTGCCATAGCTGGTGCTGCATGTCGTTCCATAGATCGATTCCATCCTCGAAATGATTAAACCATGGCAACATTTGTTTCGATAACCCCTCGGCATCTTCTGAATTTTTTGCCAGTGTCATGAGAGATTTTTTTTGTGCATCGAGTGTACTGTTCACCTGTTTTTCGAGTACATCGATAGCCTGTTGCCACGGTGTTGCCGAAGAAACACCTTCCACTTTATGCAGCATTTTAAGCCAGTCATTCAGCAGTCCCTGTTGCTGTTCGACCCATTGTTGTTGTAGACCCGATATCTGATCAGACCAGTTCGCCATGGTAATCACCTCTTCGCTGCGGGCGGGAAATGCCGGTTAATTTATATATTATTTATCAAGTATAGCCGGATATTTCCGAAAATATATTGATTTGGATCGATGAGTTGCGGTCCGTCAACAGCAAGGACTTCAGCGGAGGCTTGCCGGACCCATCCCCGGGTTTTATCAACATCAGCAACCTTGCCGCCTGTGGTATTGTTAGTGTTGATGTCAGCATCACACATTCCGTATTTCAGGTCGTGCTCATAAAATTTTTTAGTAACCAGCAAATCCAGTTCATAACCCATAATCGAAATCCGGGTTGTCTGAATCGATGTCGTGGTACGATGCAATAAAGCTGGCACCCAATGCCTTGACAATCGTGGTTACGTAAAAATCCTCGACGACCGGCAGGTAAAGCAGATTCAATCCCACTAAATGGCCCCGGCAATGATCTGAAACCTGACTGGAG
>DATIPP010000278.1:0-15519 GCA_035471825.1 Gammaproteobacteria bacterium | reverse complement strand
CAGACCTGGAACGTCGTTGCCCGGCGAAAACCATTTTCGCGATTCCTGATTTACTGGGCGATTTTGACGCTCGGACCGATTTTGCTGGGGGCCGGGCTATATGCCACCTCCTATATCCTCGCATTACCCGTTCTGGACAATGTTGACAGTACGCTTAATATCAAAAGGCGCCTGATCGCACTGATGCCCTTTATTACCAGCACGCTCGCCTTCACCCTGCTGTATGTGGCCGTGCCAAACTGTTATGTCAATCGACGTTATGCACTGATTGGCGGCGCAGTGGCTGCATTGCTGTTCGAAATTGCCAAATACGGTTTCGGGCTCTACGTCCAGGCGATGCCTACCTATGAACTGATTTACGGTGCCCTTGCCATCATGCCTATGTTTCTGATCTGGATTTACCTGTCATGGGTGATCGTGCTGCTTGGCGCGCAGATCGCCTATGCCCTGTCCGTATTCCGGCCGGAACGGAAAGACAGGCATGTAAATATGCTGGACTGGGACTTTGTCGATGCTTTTTCGATTATTGCTGAACTCTGGCAGGCACAGCAGCATGGGCAGAACCTGTCTGCGATTCAAATCCGGAAGCGGGGAGTCAGTATCCCGCATGTCATTATCAATGACATACTGGAGAAGCTGAAAGATGCCTACTGGGTATACCGTACATCAGCCGGTAAATGGATACTTTTGCGTGATCTGAATGATCAGACACTGCTTGATTTGTATCGATTGTTACCAAGCAAATTCCCCGACAAGGTGGACAAGAATGCTGGCAAATGGGAAAAACAACTTGAAAACGTGATTGAAAACATCAGCTCGAACCTCGACGAAACCCTCTCTGTCCCGATCGCGGAATTGTTAAGGGAAAAAACCGGCCCGGAAATAACGTAAGCAAGCGTGCTCAGCACTGGATGCCGAAACGTTCAAACCCGACCGTCGACTCGTTCAGCGATGTAATAGTGCCAGTGTAGACTGTCCCGTTATACTCCAGTTCGATTCTTCTTCCCTTGCCGTATAAGCCACGGTTGGTAATCACGAGTATTTCCCTGTTTTTCGCAGGATGCTCTGATAGCAGGGCCCGGGTCCAGGTGCGTTCGAGTGTATTTCCTGCCGGAACACGTATGGCTCCGGGCAGCATCTTTTTTGACAGTGCCTGTACACCCGCCCGGTAGGCCGAGTCGGGTTTTACCAGTAACCAGCGCAACACGCCGACTACCCAGCCGTGTTCGGCATTGCTACTGCCCTTTGGTGAGAAGCCAATAAGATCACCGACACGGATCCCGGTCCCCGGCCGACGGTTTTTGAGGATTGCCAGCCCTCCCGAGCTTTTATCCAGCAGGTTCCAGGATTCAAGGTCATACTGTCTGACGGGATTATCCAGCGGGATATTATCTTCACCAACAACGACATCTTCATCGTTCTCCTGTGGTCCTGTTGGTTTTTCAACGAAGTCTTCGTTGTTATTGATGAAATAATAGGTGGCATTCAGGCCGTGCGAGATTCCCAGTTTTCCGGAACTGGTCTGGCGTGGAGCATAGCGTTTTGGCGGAAGGCTCCAGGCCTTGTAAATGATCGTCAACAGTGACTTGGCGTAATAGCTCGAGAATGTCAGGTCCGGGTCTTCCTTGCCGGAACTGGTTGACTGGATATGCTTTTCAACAACCGGCAGCAGTCCGTTGGTATCGATAATATGGTGAGACTTGCCAGCCTTACTGGTATCAAATTTCTCGTAAGGTATCGGGCCTGAATCCTTGTCCTTGTTAATAACAAATACACCCGTGGGATCCGTTACCCTGGCAAACTCCCTCAACGCGGTTTTATCGGCCCATTGATTGACCTGTTCATAAATCTCCCAGACAGCCCCGAAAGGCAGGTGATAGGGATCGGCCAGAGATACGAGCAATATACGCCTGTATAAGCGTTCAGCAGTCGTTGTATTACCTTTACTCTTGCTGCCGCTCAAATCATATGGTGTCTTTTCCTGCTTCAGGGTTTCAGCGAACTTGTACATATAATGTAACTGAAACCAGACATTTTTGGCGGGCGGTGAATACTCCAGGTAACTGAATATCAATGCATGGGACAGGTAATTGATTGCCTGCAGCATCGATTGCAGCGGCGGCTTGGTTTGTCCCCACAGGCTTTTGTGTGACGCTACATCATCGATGGTTTTACGGCTTGCATGGGCGAGAGCAATGGCCAGACGTTTCATGTCCTCCAGTTGTGTCTGCATGGTCTCGATGCTTTGCAGGGTATGCTGGGCGCCGGAACTGATCTGGGAATTGAGGTAATACTCGTAGGGGCGGTTGTACAGCCGTATCAGCTCCATCCGCTGGTTTGATTTCATCGGCACCTTGTTCGTTCCTTGCAATGCAGCATAGAGGGCATTGCAGGTATTGTGAAAATCGATATAAGGCAGGGAATCCAGCCATTCCTCGACATACATGGGCCGGGTTTCGACCTGTCGCTTGTCGCCTTTGCCTCGGTAAGGCAGCGCAATCTGCTTATCATTCATGGTGATTGGCCATATGGTGGCGCATCCGTGCGGGGGTTGTGTATTCTGGTTTTATTGAAAAGTATAATGGACTGAAATTCCATTCAACAAGGGATAATTCATCCCGTATTCCTTATTTCAGGCTATTATTGGCATGAAAAAAGCGATGCATTGTTATGTCAGTGGCCGTGTGCAGGGTGTTTTCTTCCGCATGGCCACGCAGGAACAGGCTGACCTTTTCGGCGTTACCGGCTGGGTACGCAACCTGCCGGATGGGCGCGTGGAAGTCATGGCCTGTGGTGACGACAATCAACTGCGGGAAATGAAAGACTGGTTGCGTCGAGGTCCGGATATGGCGAATGTGCTCGACATGGAATGCGAGGATGCAGAATATATCGAATATGAAACGTTCTCCATCCGCTGACTTGACGGGCTTGATATTCATGGATTGAACCGGCAGGTGTTTTTCCCTTAGGATTGATAAGTAATCAGGCAGGGATGGCGCAGGTAACAGCGTCAGCTTAACACACCTTTGCCCAGTGAGGTGCTGCCGAATGGACTGGGCGGTTTTATGAACTGCCGTTGAAAACCCCGTTTTAGCCCCCATGTAAATTATACTTATCCATAATTAATACAGACGGAAGTATATGCCGGACATTGAAGAGACATTTGCAAAATCCCGGCTGGGAAAGACAGCCCTGGTTTTGATAGCAATCTACGTCCTGTTCATTCTGGCCCTGATGTTTTTCTGGGACAGTGAACCGGATGAATTCGATACAGTTGCAATCGCCGGCGAGAAGACCGGCGGCGAGACAGAACTGGTAACGGGTTATGTTACGACAGCTACCTTGCTTGAAGTGATGAACCAGGTCCTTCACAAGCGTGGCGGATACCTGAGTAACGACATCATGCCGCCGGGTGTGTTGATGGATAACATACCCAACTGGGAGTTTGGCGTGATTACACAGGTCCGGGACCTGGCCCGTGCACTACGTAATGATTTCAGCCGTTCTCAAACGCAATCAACGGAAGATCCGGATCTGATGGTTGCTGATCCACAATTTCATTTTGATACGGACTCGTGGATCCTGCCGTCAACGGAAGGTGAATACAAAACCGGGCTCGAGGCCATGGAACGCTACCTGCAACGCCTGTCCGATCCCGCCCAGCAGAATGCACAGTTTTTTGCCCGTGCCGATAACCTGCGGGACTGGCTGGCGATTGTTGAGAAACGCCTCGGCAGTCTGTCGCAACGTCTTAGCGCCAGCGTTGGCCAGAATCGGATCAATACTGACCTCGAAGGCGATACAGCGGCGACGCAATCAACCCGGAAACCGCTAACCGTTACCGTGAAAACACCATGGTATGAAATCGATGATGTATTTTACGAGGCGCGCGGTTCCGCCTGGGCCCTGATCCATTTTTTGAAGGCTATTGAACATGATTTCAAAGAGGTGCTGGAAAAAAAGAACGCGCTCGTAAGCCTGCGCCAGATCATCCGCGAACTCGAGGCAACCCAGCATTTCATCTGGAGCCCGATCATATTAAACGGCAGCGGTTTCGGACTGGTCGCCAATCACTCGCTGGTCATGGCCTCCTATATCTCGCGGGCCAATGCCGCCGTTATCGATCTGCGGAATTTACTGGAACAGGGATGAACGGGTGACAAGTAACAAGCGATTAGCGATTGGTGATTAGTGGGTGAGTATCCCTGAAATGCGACCGGCAGGAAACTATTCGCTGAGTTGTTTTTGAATAAATCCGACTGCTTCGCCGAGGGGCACTTCCTGTTCCCTGTCGCCGCTTCTAGACTTGTATTCTATGTTGCCGGCATCCAGTCCCTTCTCGCCGAAGGTCAGGCGGTGCGGGATCCCGATCAACTCGGCATCGGCAAACATAACCCCGGGCCGTTCCCTGCGATCATCGAGTAATACATCGACACCTGCCACCACCAGTTCATCATAAAGTTTCATGACCGCCTCTCGCAGGCGTTGTGACTTGTGCATGTTAATCGGGACGAGCGATACCTGGAACGGGGCAATAGGGTCGGGCCATATGATGCCGCTGTCATCGTGGTTCTGTTCGATGGCGGCGGCGACAATACGCGAAACACCGATACCGTAACAGCCCATGCTGAGTGTCCGGGATGAACCGCTCTCGTCCAGGCAGGTCGCCTTCATGGCTTCGCTGTATTTCGTGCCCAGCTGGAAGATATGCCCGACCTCGATACCACGTTGAATACTTAATTTCCCCTTTCCATCGGGGCTTGCATCACCGTCGACGACATTGCGCAGATCGACAATCACGGGCAGTTTCGCATCCCGTTCCCAGTTGATGCCGAAGTAATGCTTGCCGTCGATATTGGCCCCGGCCGTAAAATCACTCAAGACCGCAACAGCCCGGTCCACATAACAACGGATTGGCAGGTTGACCGGCCCGAGTGAACCCGGTCCGGCGCCGACGGCTTTTTTGATCTCGGCCTCGGATGCGAATTGCAGGGGTACTTGGACATCCGGCAGCTTCGCGGCCTTGACGATATTCAATTCGTGATCGCCTCTCACCAGCAAGGCAACCAGGCTGTTATTGGTACCGTGGACGACCAGTGTCTTGACCGTCTTTTCGATGACAAGATCGTAATTATTAACCAGGTCGTCAATGGTCTTCACGCCCGGCGTGTCGACGAGTTGCAGGTCTTCCGTGGGCGCGGCGCGTTCGGTTTCCGGGTGAGGCGCTTCGGCGAGTTCCACGTTCGCGGCATAGTCGCTGTCGTCGCTGAAAGCGATTGCGTCTTCCCCGGATTCCGCGAGGACGTGGAATTCATGCGAGGCGCTGCCGCCGATGTTGCCGGTGTCGGCAAGTACGGCACGGTAGGTCAGGCCCAGCCGGTCCAGTATCCGGGCATAGGTAGCATACATTTGATCATAGGTTTCCTGCAGGGACTCCTCTGTCAGGTGGAAGGAATAGGCGTCTTTCATCAGGAATTCGCGGGCGCGCATGATACCAAAGCGGGGCCGGATCTCGTCGCGGAACTTGGTCTGGATCTGGTAGAAGTTGGCCGGTAGTTGCTTGTAACTGCGGATCTCACGGCGGACGATATCGGTAATAATCTCCTCGTGCGTCGGGCCGAAGCAGAATTCGCGTTCATGACGGTCCCGGATGCGCAGTAACTCGGGCCCGTACATCTCCCAGCGGCCGGATTCCTGCCAGAGTTCCGCCGGCTGCACCGCCGGCATCAACAGTTCCTGGGCACCGGCGCGATCCATTTCCTCGCGGATAATTGTCTCCACTTTTCGCAGGACCCTGAGACCGAGCGGCAACCAGTTATAGATACCGGCGGCGAGTTGCCGGATCATGCCGGCCCGGAGCATCAGGCGGTGACTGACGATCTCGGCATCGGCGGGCGCCTCGCGCAGCGTGGCCAGGAGAAACTGCGAAGTTTTCATTGCTTATTGTTTTTTCCGGATTGATTTTGGCGACGTATCTTATCGCAACTGGCAGGTTATTCGGAATTTACTCAGTAAATGGTGTCTAGTGGTTGATAATCCTGAAGTAATTATGGCATTGTGCAAAGCACAACTTGACCTGTGCGGCGATTCTCAGTACTTTCACACGTTTAACCTGCTCCAATAACTATAACCGGCACGGTTTCCGAGACAGTGGCTAAAGCAAATGAAATCCTGCGCGGCGCCGAAATATTCGTTCGCGCCCTGAAAGACGAGGGGGTCAAGCACGTGTTTGGCTACCCCGGCGGTGCCGTATTGCATATCTACGATGCCATGTTCAATCAGGACGAGGTTCAGCATATCCTGGTCCGGCACGAACAGGGCGCCACGCATGCCGCGGACGGTTATGCCCGTGCGACCGGCAAGCCCGGCGTGGTCCTGGTCACCTCCGGTCCCGGCGTGACCAACTGCGTGACAGGGATAGCCACGGCCTACATGGACTCTATCCCGCTGGTGGTTTTCAGCGGCCAGGTGCACCGTCACCTGATCGGTAACGATGCCTTCCAGGAAGTGGATGCCATTGGTATCACCCGCCCGTGCGTAAAGCACAATTTCCTGGTCAAGGATGTTCGCGATCTGGCCCGTACCATCAAGGAGGCCTTTTACGTGGCCACCAGCGGTCGTCCCGGTCCCGTCCTGGTGGATATTCCGAAGGACGTCACGGCTGACAGCTGCGAGTACGACTATCCGAAATCTGTCGAGATGCGTTCCTACAAGCCGGTGGTCAAGGGACATCCCGGCCAGATCAAGCGTGCGGCACAGTTAATCCTGTCCGCCAGCAAGCCGATGATTTATTCCGGCGGCGGCGTCATCCTCGGGAATGCGAGCAAGGAACTGATTGATTTCACCCGCCTGCTGGGTTATCCGATCACCAATACACTGATGGGGCTTGGCGCCTATCCGGCCACCGACAAGAAGTTTGTCGGCATGCTCGGCATGCACGGCACATACGAGGCCAACATGGCCATGCATCATTGCGATGTGTTGATCGCCATCGGCGCCCGTTTTGACGATCGCGTCACCGGTGACCTGGAAAAATTCTGCCCGTATGCAAAGATTATCCATATCGATGTCGATCCGTCGTCCATCGCCAAGAACGTGCCTGTGGATATCCCGATCGTCGGTGATGTGAAGCACGTGTTGCGCGATCTGATCACGCAGTTGAAGGATAGCGATAAAAAGCCCGATGCCGAAGCGCTGCGCCTGTGGTGGGACCAGATAAAAGAGTGGCAATCTATTGATTGCCTCAAGTATGTGCAGGACAAGAAGGTCATCAAACCGCAATACGTGATCGAAAAATTGTACGAGTTGACGGATGGCGATGCCTACGTCACTTCTGACGTCGGCCAGCACCAGATGTGGGCTGCGCAGTTTTACAAGTTCAATAAACCGAGGCGCTGGATCAATTCCGGAGGTCTCGGCACGATGGGCTTCGGCCTGCCCGCGGCAATGGGTGTGAAGGTGGCCTTTCCCGATGAAACCGTGGCCTGCATCACCGGTGAAGCCAGCCTGGTCATGTGTATCCAGGAACTGTCCACCTGCATGCAATACGGCCTGCCGGTCAAGGTTATCAACCTGAACAACCGTTACATGGGCATGGTGCGCCAGTGGCAGGAATTTTTCTATGCCGGCCGCTATTCACATTCCTATATGGACGCGTTGCCGGATTTCGTCAAACTGGCGGAAAGCTTCGGCCATGTCGGTATGAAAATTGAAAAGCCGGGCGATGTTGAATCGGCACTGAAAGAGGCTCTCGCCATGGAGGACAGGCTGGTCATGATGGATTTCATTACCGATCAGACTGAAAACGTCTATCCAATGATTGCCTCGGGCAAGGGTCAGCACGAGATGCACCTTTCGTCTGATCCCAAACGGGAACTCGCCTGAGCCATGCGCCACATATTGTCCCTGCTTCTGGAGAATGAAGCCGGTGCGCTGTCGCGTGTCGCAGGCCTGTTTTCGGCCCGTGCTTTCAACATCCATTCACTGACGGTGGCTCCGACAGAAGATCCGACCGTGTCACGCATGACATTGGTGACATCAGGTTCCGACGAGATTATCGAGCAGATCACCAAGCACCTGAACAAGCTGGTGGATGTGATCAAGGTGATCGATCTGAATGAGAGCCGTCATATCGAGCGCGAGTTGTTGTTGATCAAGGTATCCGCGAAAGCCGGTGACCGGGAAGAAATCAAGCGCCTGGTGGATATCTTTCGCGGCCGCATCATCGATGTCACGGAAAACAGCTTTACCATAGAAATGACGGGAGATGGCGACAAGCTGGACGCTTTCATCGGTACTCTCGACAAGAAAAAAATACTGGAAGTGGTTCGTTCCGGCATATCGGGGATCGCCCGTGGTGACAAGGCACTGTAGACAATTTACTTCTCCTTCCCCCTTGAGGGGGAAGGAGGGGATGGGGGTGGTAAACAGGGATATTTGACCCCCTCCTCACTCCTCCCCCTGGAAGGGGGAGGAAGACTGTTTTTTTTACAGTTTGTCTATTTACATATATCTAATTTGAGAGTTGATCAGATGAACATCTACTATGACAAAGACGCCGACCTGTCACTCATAAAGGCCAAACAGGTTGCCATAATCGGGTACGGATCCCAGGGACATGCCCATGCCAACAACCTGAAGGAATCAGGTATCACGGTCTCCGTGGGGCTGCGGGAGGGTTCCTCGTCCGTTGCCAAGGCGGAAAAGGCCGGCCTCGATGTCAAGTCGATCGCCGATGCCGTCGCCTGGGCCGATGTCGTCATGGTGCTGGCACCGGACGAGCACCAGTCCGCGCTTTACAGTGATGTTATCGAACCCAATATCAGGCAAGGTGCCACCATGGCCTTTGCCCACGGTTTCAATATCCATTTTCAACAAATCATTCCGCGTCCTGACCTGGATGTGATCATGATCGCTCCCAAGGGACCGGGTCATCTGGTCCGTTCCACCTATACCCAGGGTGGCGGCGTACCGTCACTGATTGCCGTTTACCAGGATGCCTCCGGCCAGGCGAAGGAACTGGCATTGTCCTATGCTTCCGCCAACGGCGGCGGCCGCGCCGGTATCATCGAAACCAGCTTCCGCGAGGAAACCGAGACCGATCTGTTTGGTGAACAGACCGTGTTGTGTGGTGGAATTACGGCACTCATCCAGTCCGGTTTCGAGACCCTGGTTGAAGCCGGTTATGCTCCGGAGATGGCATATTTCGAATGCCTGCATGAAACCAAGCTCATTGTTGACCTGATTTACGAGGGTGGCATCGCGAACATGCGTTATTCGGTTTCCAACACGGCCGAATATGGCGACTTCACGCGCGGCCCGCGGGTCATCAATGAAGAATCAAGGCGCGCGATGCGCGAGATACTGAAAGAGATCCAGACCGGGGAGTTTGCCCGGGAATTCATCCTGGAGAACAAGAGCGGCACCCCGGTGATGAAGGCAAGCCGGAGACTCAGCCGGGAACACCCGATCGAACAGGTCGGAGAAAAACTGCGATCGATGATGCCCTGGATCAGGGAAAACAAACTGGTCGATCAGGAGAAGAACTGATAATCCCTTTATCACACTTCCCCGGTTCAAATGAATAATCCGTAATGCCAAGCAATACCTATCCATTAATCGCCAGGGAAGGATGGCCGGTACTGGGACTGCTGCTGGTTGCCGTGGTACTGGCCAATTATTATCTTGGAACAGTTCTCACTATCGTATTCGCAATTTGTCTTATCAGTCTTGCTTTTCTGCTTCGGGATCCGACACAGGATATTCCCTCACTGCCACTGGCCCTGGTCAGTCCCGCGCATGCCACGGTCGATTCGATCGAGACCGTGAATGATCCCTGGCTGGAACGAAAAGCAGTGCGAATCCGGTTGCGTATGTCCCCGCTGGATATATATTCCCTGCGCAGCCCGATCGAGGGAAAGGTTGTGAACCAGTGGTCCCGCAGCAAGGATGCGGAGAACGCGCACCGCAAGTTTGCGTTCTGGGTAAAAAGCGACGAGGACGATGATGTGGTTATTGCCATTAACCTGAACCGCTTGTCTGCCCGCCTGTTCCGGTTCTATGTCCATTCCGGTGAAAGAATCGGTCACGGCCAGCGTTGCGGTTTCCTGTATTTCGGCGGCATCATCGATGTATATATCCCGGAACATTCGAAAATAAAAACCAGCCCCGGGGAACATATAGCATCCGGTTCCGGTATTTTGGCGCAGATCGTTCACACGGGCGCCGTGAGTGCCGTCAAGTCGGGCGATCAAAGTACCGCTGCAACCGGGTAAACGCCGCGGCAGGTTGCCGCAGTTCCCTCTCAATCAACACGCTTCATCTGATATAGTGTCGGCATGAAAAGTGTATCTGCCATTATTCTTTTGAACCGCTAATTCAGGGAGCCGGATAACAATGGTTCGTCGTCGCCGGGGCATTTACCTTCTGCCCAACCTGTTTACAACCGCGGCGCTGTTTGCCGGGTTTTATTCCATCGTGGCCGCGATGAACGCCCGTTTTGAATCCGCGGCAGTGGCCATATTCGTAGCCATGATCCTGGACGGAATGGATGGCCGTATTGCCCGCATGACCAATACCCAGAGCGATTTCGGCGTGCAATATGACAGCCTGTCCGATATGGTTTCGTTTGGTATCGCACCCGCCCTGGTGGTCTACCAATGGTCGCTCGCCACGCTGGGCAAACTGGGCTGGTTGGGGGCATTCATCTTCGCCGCGGCAACGGCGCTGCGGCTTGCCCGTTTCAATACCCAGGCGGCAAGTGCCGACAAACGGTTTTTCCAGGGTCTGCCTTGTCCGGCAGGGGCAGCCGTGATTGCCTCGATGATATGGCTGGTGGAAAGCCGCGAGGTCATTGGTGGCAGCGATATCCTCGCCTTCACGTTTCCATTGACCATCCTGGTGGGCATCCTGATGGTCAGTAATGTCCGTTATCACAGTTTCAAGCAGATTGACCTCAGGGGCCGTGTACCCTTTGTCGCGGTTTTGATTGTCGTTTGCATATTTGTCTTTATTGCCAGCGAACCGCCGCTGGTACTGTTCCTGCTCTCGATGGTCTATGCTGTGTCAGGCCCGGTGATGACACTGGTGATGGTCCGCAAACACCGGGCGGCACGAAAATCACAGGAATCACCGGGCAAATAGCCGCCACCACGGCCCGGATACTTGAAAAAATTATCGATACCGCTATATTGCTGGACATGAATCTTTTTAGCAGACAGATTGTTTTTCCAAACAGCCTCCCCGCAACGCTGTCTGCCGCCCTGCGCCTGCTGCCCTGAACGGGCACATATTCTACCTCAACATTTTTTCCTCATAGAACCGCGTTTTTACGCGAAACAAGTAATCTAGTTGTCTGATTCATGGTGCCGACGGTACTATGATGCGATTACGGAGCAGCAGTTATGAAAGACAGATTAATCATTTTTGATACCACCTTGAGAGACGGCGAACAGAGCCCGGGCGCATCCATGACGCGTGATGAGAAATTGCGTATCGCCAAGGCCCTGGAGCGCATGCGGGTAGATGTCATCGAAGCCGGGTTTCCCGTTGCCAGCCCGGATGATTTCAGGGCCGTTAAGCAGGTTGCGGAATTGATCAAGGACAGTACGGTCTGCGGTCTCGCCCGTGCACTTGACAAGGACATCGACACGGCCGCCGAGGCATTGAAACCGGCAACCTCCGCCCGGATCCATACCTTTATTGCGACCTCCCCCATACACATGCAACAGAAATTGCACATGGAACCGGAGGAGGTTTTGAAGGAAGCGGTGCACGCCGTCAAACGCGCGCGTGGTTATACCGACGATGTCGAGTTCTCTCCGGAGGACGCGGGGCGTTCCGATCTGGATTTTCTTTGCCGTGTCATCGAGGCGGTGATCGACGCAGGTGCGACCACGATCAATATACCGGACACGGTCGGATATACATTGCCAAGCCAGTTCGGGGAATTGATGCGGCAGATTATCGAAAATACACCAAACTCCGATAAGGCGGTGTTTTCCGTGCATTGCCATAATGATCTCGGTCTCGCCGTGGCCAATTCCCTTTCCGCCGTGCTGAACGGCGCGAGGCAGGTTGAGTGTACTATTAACGGGCTTGGTGAGCGTGCCGGTAATGCTGCGCTCGAAGAGGTCGTTATGACCGTACGTACCCGCCAGGATGTTTTTCCCTGCGATACCGGGCTTGATACTACGCAGATCGTGCATTGTTCCCGCCTGGTTTCCACCATCACCGGTTTTCCGGTCCAGCCGAACAAGGCCATCGTTGGCGCGAATGCATTCGCGCACGAATCCGGTATCCACCAGGACGGCGTCTTGAAGAACCGGGAAACGTACGAAATCATGCGCGCCCAGGATGTCGGCTGGAACGCCAACCGCATGGTGCTCGGCAAGCATTCGGGTCGTAATGCCTTTCGTGCGCGGCTGAAGGACATCGGCGTCGAGTTCGAGCGGGAAGAAGAGTTGAACGCGGCTTTCAAACGATTCAAGGATCTCGCCGACAAGAAACACGAGATCTACGATGAAGATATCCAGGCCCTTGTTACCGACACGATCCAGGAGGCCGCCCAGGAACGCATCAAGCTGGTATCGATGCGGGTCACTTGCGAGACAGGTGAAGTACCGGATGCCCATGTCACGATCGCGATAGACGGCGAGGAAAAGCACAGCAATTCGGAAGGCGGCGGACCCGTGGATGCGACATTCAAGGCGATCGAGTCCATTGTCAATAGCGGTGCGGACCTGCAACTCTACTCCGTGAATAATATAACCACTGGCACGGATTCCCAGGGCGAGGTCACGGTACGCATCGACAAGGGTGGCCGGATAGTGAATGGGCAGGGTGCGGATACCGATATCGTGATTGCTTCGGCAAAGGCATACATCAATGCCCTGAACAAAATACTGGAACCGGTCGAACGCGCGCACCCACAGGTATGAAACCGGGCACGGCACAACGGTATTACCTGCAGACACTCGGTGTGGATATCTACATCGACCGCAACAGCCGGGAAGTATCGTTGCCGCCAGCGGTTCCCGGACCACGCAAGCCGCCCGGGCGGACAAAAGCCGCCGGTAATGACGCTGTCTGGGTCGAGTTGGAAAAGCGTGTCAGCGGGTGCACGCTGTGCGATCTGCATAAAAACCGGACGCAGACGGTATTCGGCGTCGGCAGTCGTTCCGCGGACTGGTTGATCATCGGCGAGGCCCCGGGCCGGGATGAGGACAGACAGGGAGAACCTTTCGTGGGACGGGCGGGCAAACTGCTGAATGCGATGCTTCATGCCGTCGGCCTGGACCGGCAAGAGGTTTTCATTGCCAATATCCTGAAGTGCCGTCCGCCCAAAAACCGCGACCCGAAACCGGAAGAAGTCCGGTGCTGCGAGCCGTACCTGAAACAGCAGATAGAACTGATCCAACCGAAGATCATACTGGCGCTCGGACGCGTCGCCGCGCAGAATCTGCTCAGGGTGGACACACCGATCGGCCGGATGCGTGGACAGCAATACGAGTATCCGGAACCCCGGGTGCCGGTTGTCGTTACCTATCATCCCGCCTATCTGTTACGCTCTCCGCGGGAGAAACGGAAATCATGGCAGGACCTGCAACTGGCAATGAAAATCTACCGGGCGGCACAGTGAAATGAGCGCCGTTCTCAAACAACCGTTGGTAGACTTCCGGCCGATGCAGGAACAGGACCTGGAAAAAATAATCAGTATTGAATCGTCTGCCTATACCCATCCCTGGTCTCTGATGATATTCCAGGACTGTCTGCGAGTCGGTTATTGTTGCTGGGTGCTGGAACGTGACGATCAAATCGATGCCTATGGCGTGATGTCAGTCGCCGCCGGTGAATGTCACATCCTTAATCTCTGCGTCCGGCCGGAATTCCAGAACAATGGCTTCGGTACCATGATGCTTGAATACCTGTTGCAACTGGCGCGTGAACATGGGGCGGATACGGCCTTTCTTGAGGTTCGGCCGTCGAACGAACACGCCCGGAATCTTTACAAACGTGCCGGATTCCACGAAGTCGGCATGCGCCGGAATTATTATCCCGCCGAGTTCGGGCGGGAAGACGCCATCATCCTGGCCCGATCATTACAATAAAACGTTCACTCATGGATACCAGTACACGATATAAACGCACCGCGCTCGCGGAGCAGATACCCACGATCGAACACTGTGTCGGAAACACGCCGCTGGTGCGACTGCAACGCATACCGGGTGATTCCGGTAATCTCATGCTGGCAAAACTCGAAGGCGACAACCCGGCCGGATCGGTCAAGGACCGCCCCGCATTGAGCATGATACGGTATTCCGAGGAGCGCGGTGAGATTAAACCCGGTGACGTGCTGGTCGAGGCTACCAGCGGCAATACTGGTATTGCCCTGGCCATGGTTGCCGCCATCCGTGGTTACCGGATGAAATTGATCATGCCGGAGAACATGAGCATCGAACGGCGTGCCGCCATGGCGGCCTTCGGTGCCGAGATTATCCTCGTGAGCCAGAAGGAAGGCATGGAAGGAGCGCGTGACCTTGCATTGCAAATGGAAAAGGAAGGCAAGGGGCGCGTACTGGACCAGTTTGCAAACCCCGACAATCCGCGGTCCCATTACGAGGGCACCGGTCCTGAAATCTGGCGTGACACGCAGGGACTGGTGACCCATTTCGTCAGCTCCATGGGAACCACCGGTACCATCATGGGTGTCTCACACTACCTGAAAGAAAAAAATTCCGATATCCAGATAGTCGGTGTGCAACCCGAAGGCGATGAAAGCATTCCCGGTATTCGCCGCTGGCCGGAGGAATACCTGCCGAAGATCTTTGACAAGACACGGGTGGACAAAACAATAGATATTACGCCAATAGAGGCCGAGGAAATGACCCGTCGCCTGGCCGCGGAGGAAGGTATTTTCGCCGGCGTTTCATCCGGTGGCGCAATATCGGCGGCTTTACGATTATCAAGAGAGATCGAGGATGCGGTTATCGTCACGATTATTTGTGATCGCGGGGATCGCTACCTGTCGACTGACGTTTTCAAAGCAAAATAAACAATAATTTGTTATTTGTCCGCTGTGGGTAGTTGGTTATATTAAAAAATAAATCCCGTACAATTCCTCATGAATATCCTCGTTTTTGATATTGAAACCATTCCCGACGTTGACTCGGCCAGACGACTTTACGATCTGGAAGGCCTCGGTGATCGAGAGGTTGCCGAGGTCATGTTCAGCCAGCGCCGGCAACAGACCGGTGGCGAGAGTGATTTCCTGCGACATCACCTGCACAGGATAGTTGCCATCTCTGTAATCCTGCGCACCGTTGATAATCTCAACGTCTGGTCACTGGGTGAAAGCAGTTCGGGGGAAAGGGAATTGTTGCAACGTTTCTTTGAAGGTATTGAACGTTACAGTCCGATGCTGGTGTCCTGGAACGGTAGTGGATTTGACCTGCCGGTTCTGCATTATCGTTCCCTGTTACATAATGTCAGTGCTCCTCGTTACTGGGAAACCGGTGGTGA
>DATIPP010000277.1:0-5466 GCA_035471825.1 Gammaproteobacteria bacterium | reverse complement strand
AATCAATATTAAACGACCTGTATTGCCTGCGCGTGAATATATGGTGTATCTTAGCCAGCAGGAAATTTTTCCCTTCAAATATAAGTCATTGAGCTATCGTTAAAAGAGGGGGATACCCATTATGCTCAAGTCACTGCAGATTGAGCCGGAGAAAGGTACCGGCTGTCTACAATGTGAAATGGCCTGTTCCTACCAGGCAACCGGACTTTTCAATCCTGCAAAATCCCGCATCAAAATCTTTACTTTCCACGAGGAAGGGCGGTTCGTGCCCTATACCTGTACCCAGTGCTCCGAGGCCTGGTGTATGCACGCCTGTCCCGTGGAAGCTATCGTTTATAACGAAAAAACCGGTTCCAAGGATGTCCTGGAGGATGTTTGTGTCGGCTGCAAGGTCTGTACCATTGCCTGCCCGTTCGGCACGGTAAACTACGACCAGGACACCAAGGTTGTATATAAATGTGACCTGTGCCAGGGCGACCCGGAGTGCGCCAGGGCCTGTCCCACAGATGCGATTACCTATGTGGACGCCGATCACACCGGCCTGGAGCGGATGCGCGCGCATGCTGCGCAGAATCTGCCGCAAGACGGCCCGCGGTCGTAGGAGGATAGAAAAATGGCGTGGACCAGAAATGTTTTGAGAATCAACCTGACCGAAGGTTCTATCAACAACGAACCATTAAACATGGATTGGGCCCGGGAATATCTTGGTCAGCGCGGGCTGGCAACGAAATACCTGATAGAAGAGGTAGACCCCAGATGTGATGCACTGGGGCCGGATAATAAAATGATCATGGTCACTGGTCCGCTGACCGGGACCATGGCTTCTACCGGTGGCCGTTATTCCGTTGTCACCAAGAGCCCACTGACGGGCGCTATAGCCTGTTCCAATTCAGGCGGATTTATCGGCGCCGAAATAAAGAATGCCGGCTGGGACATGATTATCTTTGAAGGCAAGTCGCCCGAACCGGTCTATCTGTACCTGGAGAACGAGAAGGCGGAACTGTTGCCGGCAGATGAAATCTGGGGCAAATCGGTCTGGGAAGCGGATGAATTGATCCACAAGAAACACCAGGACCCGCAAATACGAATTGCCTGCGTCGGTCGATCCGCCGAAGGGGGATGTCTTTACTCGGGCATCATCAACGACCTGCATCGTGCCGCCGGACGTTCGGGTGTGGGTACGGTGATGGCATCGAAAAACCTCAAGGCCGTGGCCGTACGCGGTACCAGGGGTGTCACGAATATCAAGGACCCTGCGCGTTTTATGCAGGCAACGCAGGAAGGCAAAAAGGTTCTCAAGGATAATGAGGTTACGGGCGCCGGTCTCCCGACGTACGGTACCCAGGTATTAATGAACGTCATCAACGAGGTCGGTGCCATGCCGACACGC
This sequence comes from Gammaproteobacteria bacterium, assembly GCA_035471825.1. Classification (GTDB taxonomy): domain Bacteria; phylum Pseudomonadota; class Gammaproteobacteria; order Eutrophobiales; family Eutrophobiaceae; genus DATIPP01. Next base: position 4,076 of record DATIPP010000277.1, on the reverse strand, counting down.
AACATGCGCGAGGTTCAGTTTGAAGGAGCACACAAGATCTCGGGTGAGGCAATGCACGAGCCACGTGAGGGAGACGGTAAAACCAACCTGACCACCAATGCTGCCTGTTTTGGCTGTACGATTGCCTGTGGTCGCATCTCCACTGTCTACAAGGGACATTTCACGGTAGAAAACAAGCCGGAGTATTGGGGCAACTCGGGTGGCCTGGAATATGAAGCCGCCTGGGCGATGGGTTCGGATACCGGCGTGGATGATCTCGATGCCCTGACTTACGCCAACTTCCTCTGTAATGAGGACGGTTTCGATCCGATTGACTTTGGCGCAACGGTGGCTGCAGCCATGGAGTTGTATGAATCCGGTGCGATTACGAACAAAGATACCGGCGGGGTGGAACTGAAATTCGGATCCGCAGAGGCACTGACCTGGGCGGCCGAGGTGACGGCCAGAAGTGAAGGATTTGGCAAGGACCTTGGCCTGGGTTCCAGGAGACTGTGCGAGAAATATGGCCATCCCGAGTTCTCCATGACGGTCAAAAGCCAGGCGTTCCCGGCATATGATCCGCGCGGGATCCAGGGCATGGGGCTGGCCTATGCCACTTCCAACCGCGGTGCATGCCATTTACGCGGTTATACCGTGTCCTCCGAGATCCTGGGCATACCGGAAAAGACCGACCCGTTGGTGACGGACGGCAAACCGGAACTGGTGAAAGCTTTCCAGGATGCCACGGCAGCGGTCGATTCGTCCGGGCTGTGTGTATTCACCACTTTTGCCTGGACACTGGAAGATATCGCACCGCAAATCGACGCCGCCTGTGAAGGCGGGTGGACCGCCGATAAACTGGTCGAGGTTGGGGAACGGATCTGGAATATGGAGCGTGATTTCAACCTCGCCGCCGGTATCACCGGCAAGGACGACACATTACCGAAACGCCTGTTGAAAGACGCCGCAAAGACCGGTCCGGCAAAAGGCAAGGTCAATAATCTCGATGAAATGTTGCCGAGGTATTACGAAGTACGTGGCTGGTCGAAAGAAGGTGTGCCGACCCCGGATACCCGCAAGCGACTGGGACTTGATCCGGACGGAATAGCAGCCTGAATCAGATTACAGGTAACAGGAAACAGGTAACAGGATTTTCAATATGCAGCATGTCATCATAGGTGCTGGTCCTGCCGGCGTAATCGCCGCCGAAACCCTGCGCAAGGTTGATCCGGACTCTTCCGTTACCATTATCGGTGATGAACCGGAACCGCCTTACTCGCGCATGGCGTTACCCTATTACCTGATTGAAAATATAGATGAAAAAGGGACTTACCTGCGTAAACAGAAAGATTATTTCAGGGAGAAAGGAATCAACATTGTGCAGGATCGGGTGACTGGTATTGATACCGGTGCCAGAAAACTCGCACTCGAAAAAGGAGATGAAATGCCGTACGACAAGCTTCTTCTTGCCTGCGGTTCTCATCCGGTATCTCCACCCATACCAGGCATAGATTTACCTGCCGTGTATCCCTGCTGGACATTGGAGGACGGTCGTAATATCGCCAGAAAAGCACGCAAGGGTTCCGATGTGGTTCTCATGGGTGCCGGTTTTATCGGCTGCATCATCCTCGAGGCGCTGGCGGAACGCGGCGTGAACCTGACGGTCATCGAGATGGAAGACCGCATGGTCCCGCGCATGATGAACCAGACGTCCGGCAACCTCATCAAGCAATGGTGCATCGACAAGGGTGTCAACGTGCATACCTCCACCAGGATCGAGGCCATCGAGGAGGCCGGCAAGAAACTCAATGTCAAGCTGGATAACGGCGACACCATCAATGCGGATGTTGTAATTTCGGCGACCGGCGTGAAGGCCAATATCAGTTTCCTGGAAGGCAGTGGTATCGAAACTGACGAGGGTGTATTGGTCAACACACATATGCAGACCAATATTCCGGATGTCTATGCTGCCGGTGATGTTTGCCAGGGCAAGGATTTCTCAACCGGTGAATACAGTGTCCAGGCCATCCAGCCGACGGCGGCGGATCACGGCCGTATTGCCGCGATGAACATGGCCGGCAGGGACACAGTGCACCAGGGCAGCGTGAACATGAACGTACTCGATACCATGGGACTGATTTCCAGTTCCTATGGTCTGTGGATGGGTGTCGAGGGTGGCGATTCCGTCGAACTCAGTGATCCGGAACGTTACAAGTACATCAGCTTGCAATTCAAGGATGATGTACTGGTTGGTGCACAGGCACTCGGGTTGACCGAGCACGTGGGTGTATTACGCGGGTTGATCCAGACCCAATTAAGGCTGGGGAAATGGAAGGAGCATCTTAAAAAAGATCCAACCAAAATTATGGAAGCCTATCTCGGCGCGACCCAGGCGATCGGTCATAATGCCGGTATAATCTGAACAGATTCTCCTCTTTGTACAAAATGACTGTTAACTCCTGAAACAGCAGTAACTGTCATTACGAACGAATGTGAGAAATCCCGCTCTTTCATTCCCTGAAGTTACCATGCAGATCACTCTCAAGCTCTACGCCACTCTCACGCGATATCTTCCCGAGGATGCTGAAAATCATTCAGTAACAGTTGCTGTCACCAAGGACGAGACGCCGAATGAATTGATCGACCGTTTCCGGGTTCCAAGGGAACTGGCACACCTGGTTTTACTGAACGGGGTTTATTTGCCACCGGCTGATCGTGATGATCAATCGTTGCTTAAGGAAGGTGACACACTAGCTGTCTGGCCACCTGTTGCCGGGGGGTGAACCACGAACAAACATCCAGTGAATGTTTGTTCGTGGTGAACGGCTCGCCATGGATGGCGAGACAGGGGTTTATTAGCAGTAAGGATCTTCGACATGGATGTCTGGCAAATAAATTAATGGACAGCAATATTTATCAGTGAACAAAAAATTTTGGCGAACGCCCTGGATAGGGAAGTGCGGGGAGGAAAAATGCCAGGTTCTGTTTTGACTGGTATATGGTGATCAGTGATTAGTAATTGGTGAAAACCCAAACCTCAAACTTCAAATCCAATACATCATCATGTCAATCACCATCAATCGTGAGATGACCATTACCCACGCCGATTTTTTCAGAATCCTTCCGAAAGCGTTGCGAAATTGTGATTACACTGTGTCCAGTGACGAGGTACAGGTTAAAACGGGAACTGACGGTCGCGTCATCATCCTGCTCTCAGAGGAAAAACGGCGGCGCATCGGTTCGATTTCTCTGCCGGTGACCGGGGTCGAACTCCGGTTTGAGGGTATGAGTGAACAATCCACCCGGAAATTCCTGGCCGGTTTTGACCGGGCCTATCAAAAGGGAGGTGGTTAAATTTTGTTCACCTGTTCTTTTCTAATAATCAGAAAGTAGTAATGGTTTTATCATGACAATATTGATGAGTAGTTATATCTCATTGATATCTATAAATATTTTTCTTTTAATCTTGGTACGGAAACAGGCTTGCAACAATCCTGAGTAGTTGTTGTAAAAAAACTACATTTAACCAAATATCAATAAGATATCTGTTGTTTTTTTGTAAGATTATCCTTGCATTTGCGGTATTCATGTTGTATTTTTCATAACGTCTTTGTTACAAGACTTGAGAGAATCTCAAAAGGCTTGGAATAACTCACTGAGATGTCAGGGGGAAACAGGCTGGGGAGATCGACTTTAATTTCTAGAGATTTAAGTCACTTTATTTGTGTAGGAGGAAATACAAGTGAGCAAAAATAAACTTTTCAGAGGCACATGCTTGGCTCTTACCGCCAGTGTGTTGACCTTTTCACAAGCAGCGACAGCCGATGTTTCCATCTCCGGCTGGATCAACGAGGGTGTGACCTACTATGATGATGGCAATAGCAGTGATGTCGTATCCACGGCGGACAACGGTACCACGCTGGGTAGCCGTATAACCTTCGCAGGTTCGACTGATCTGCCGGCAGGTTTGAATGCCGGTTTCGAAGTCATCCTTGAACCGCGTACGGATTCAGATGGTGTTCTGGGCTTTGGTAGCACGGGTGCTCCGTTTGGTTCACCGGACAGCTTCTCCAATGCGACCGGGGATACGATTAATA
>DATIPP010000276.1:0-7241 GCA_035471825.1 Gammaproteobacteria bacterium | reverse complement strand
GCCGTGCCGCCCCCCAGCCGCGGGAGTTATCCATATCCACCTCGCTAGATCCCGCAACGGCCTCCAGCGAAGAGGAAGCATCGTTTCGAGAAATGCCGTGTAACTGACGCCGATTCCGACATAAGGACGATGTTATTGTCCGGTAGAAAATGGTATTGCAATGTTACAGCCGGCGGCAATACCCAGGAATCAAACAATTTGAACCCGACCGGCAGTCCCCGTCCTGCCCCTTCTGAATCCACATCATGCTTTAGTAATACCAGCGATTACCTCAATATCCCAGTGTTTACGGAGCAAACAGGTCACATCCACCTCAGGAACTACATTAGTGTCCACTTCCACGCTGGTATTCGTCACGGGTACGCCCCCGAGGCTGATGAGACCACTGTTGTCATTGGGATGAACTACGATTCCGCGCACCCGGACCAGCCAGTCTCCCTGTTCGGCGGCATGGCATTCAATAACAACACAGATAACAATGCTAATATAGAAATATTCAGTGGGTTCACCTACTCCCGGGCGAAAAAAAGGAAGCAAGTTTGCCAGTACCAGCTTTCCCGTGGCTTGATCCAGATCAAACGGCTGTCCAATAAACTGACTTTTTTCAGTCATTTGGGGAGATTTTTCGTTTAAATTGTATAGAGTCTGTGCTTTCATGCATGTAAAACCACACCAGATTCCTTGATGAATCCTGATTCGGCATTAAACAACAATCCTGCTGCACAACCGGCCGGTTGTTTCCATTGTGGCGAGATAATTCCGTCCAGAACAGATATCCGGGCAGCGATCAACGGCGAGGAACAACGGGTCTGCTGTTACGGTTGCAAGGCGGTTGTGGAGACAATTACCGGACTGGGCCTGGAGAAATATTACCGCTACCGGTCTGACCTTCCGGCCAGGCCGGATTCAGCCGATAATGCCGCGGCTCCCGTTTTTGATATTTATGACCGCGCGGATATTCAGGATACATTTATCACCCGTATTGACTCGAACACACGCGAGGTGGCCCTGATAATCGAGGGTATCGTTTGCCCCGCCTGTGCCTGGTTGATTGAAACCCGCCTTTCATCACTGACCGGAATTCTGAACGTTGCGATCAATTACACCGCGCGTAAGGCCGTCATTCGCTGGAACAATGCGGTATTGCCGCTGAGCAGGATACTCGGTCAGATCCACTCTCTCGGATACAGTGCCAGTCCCTTCGATCCCGCCCGGCTGCAGAAAGTCAGGGACAGGGAACGCAAGCAGTATCTACTTCGTATCGGCGTGGCCGGACTCCTGGGCATGCAGGTCATGATGATTGCCATCGCGCTATATGCCGGTGACTGGACAGGAATCGACGAAAATCACAAAACTTTCCTGCAATGGGTCAGCCTGCTGCTCACACTTCCGGTTATCGTTTATGCAGCATGGCCCTTTTACCGTAATTCGTGGCGGGCAATCCGGAACAAAAGAATCGATATGGATGTACCGCTTGCCACGGGAATCAGTGTTGCCTTTCTCGCAAGTGCCACGGCAACGCTTACCGGAACCGGCACAGTTTACTACGACTCGGTCGTGATGCTGGTGTTTTTCCTGCTGACCGGGCGTTTTCTTGAATTTACCGTCGGCAACAGGGCGGCCGCTCACATCGACAATCTGGCAAAAATCGTCCCGGCCATGGCGGTGAAAACCGGCGCTGACAAGGATACCGTCGTGCCCGTATCGGAACTTAAGCAGGGTGACGTCATCCTGGTAAGGCCGGGCGACACAATCCCCGTCGACGGCAGGATCGAGGACGGCAGGACGAACATCAACGAATCCGTGATTACCGGTGAATTTATGCCGGTTTACAAGCAAACCGGTGACAGTGTTATTGCCGGCAGTGTCAACACGGAATCACCTGTCCGGATTTCCGTCACCGCTACCGGAAACAATACATGCCTGTCACAAATCTGTTCACTGGTTGAAAGTTCGCTGGCGGAGAAACCCGCATTAACGTTACTGGCAGACCGGATCGCAGGATGGTTTCTGTCCGCCGTATTGATCATTGCAGGGTCGACCGCAATTTACTGGTTGCACACCGATGCAGGTTTGTGGATACCCGCGACTGTTGCCGTATTGATAATCAGTTGTCCCTGCGCCCTGTCACTTGCCACACCGACGGCATTTACAGTGGCGTCCAACAGTCTTCTGACACGGGGAGTTGCTGTCATTAAAACCGATGCGCTGGAGAAAATCTCATCCATCACACATCTGGCCATGGACAAGACGGGTACATTGACGGAAGGAAAACTGTTCATCAGAAAAATGCGCCGATTCACATCACTCGGCCGGGACGAGATCTCGTCCCTGGCCGGTTCACTCGAATATCACTCGGGACATCCCGTTGCCCATGCATTTGCGGATACTGTAAACAGGCCTCGCGACGTTTCACGTATTGAAAATTTTCCAGGTGAAGGTATAACAGGAATTATTGACAATAAACGCTATTTTATCGGTTCACCTGCATTCATCCGGAAGCACGCTTCGATCGAACGGGATAACGTGAGATCGATCACTGATACCGGCAAGGAATCAGTGTGGTTTGCAAATAACAACAGCCTGCTCGCGACATTCGAACTGGGCGACAAGCCACGCACTGATCCGGCGAAAATGATCAGGGACCTGTCCCGACGCGGCATAAAAACACTGATCATAAGCGGGGATAACGAAAACACAGTTGCCGAAATGGCGCGCAAAACCGGCGTCGATGAATACCATGCACGCCTCACTCCCGAAGACAAGTTGTCAATTATTAAAAAACTGCAATCACAGGGCGCGAGGGTTGCCATGGTCGGCGATGGCGTAAACGACGCACCCGTATTGGCTGCTGCCGACATATCCATCGCGCTGGATAGCGGCACGGACCTGAGCAAGGTTCACGCAGACATCCTGCTGCCGGCCTCCGGCCTGGACAAGCTGGACGATTTGTTCTGGCTTGCCCGCAAAACAAAACATATCATCAGGCAAAACATGCTCTGGGCTATTGGTTACAATCTTATTGCGGTACCCGTAGCCGTGGCCGGTCTCGTGTCGCCCTGGATGGCTGCTATCGGCATGTCCCTTAGTTCCCTGCTGGTAGTTTCCAATTCACTCAGGCTGGGAAGACGCTCAGCATTCCGTCATTCATGAATATCATTTACCTCCTGATTGTTATTTCCCTGGTATTGATCGCGTCCATACTTGGTGTGTTTTTCTGGGCAATCAAATCCGGCCAGTATGATGACCTGGATAAATCCGGTTATGACATTCTCATGGACGACGATGATCCCGGTGAACCGGGACAAACAACATCAGGAGCTAGTGAGCGCCATGCAGGGAATGATGTAGATGAGAATGTAACTGAGGAGCTTGAAAGGCAATAAACAGCATGTATATACCGAGAACTATCACGCAGGCGGCAGCGACATAACGGACTGTTCGTGCATGACCGGACCGGCTGATTTGGCCGCCAAAATATCCTGCCACCAGCATCCCCGGCAAGGTACCCAGTCCGAATACCAGCATGATCAGGCCGCCGTCAAGATAATTTGCAGATGTAATACTGATTAACAAAACACTGTAAACCAGGGCACAGGGCAATAATCCCCACACCATGCCCATGGCAAGTGCACGAAATATATTGTCGAGGGGAAGTAACATGCGGCCAACAGGGCGGATATATCCCCAAACCCGGTAACCGAAGGATTCAATGTTTTTTGCCCAGGGTAAATAACCCGACATGTTCAGGCCGATACCTACGAGAACCACGCCGGCAATCCCCTGCAGAAATCGTTGCCCCGATTCAATAAAAAGCGAATTGGCAATATTAGCGCCGAGGAATCCTGCGATGAGACCCAAAACCGTATAGGTCAGGATCCTGCCGGAATTATAGGCCAGAACGATACTGCCAAACTGCCGACGGTTTTTCCTTATATTGCCGGGTACCGCCACACTCAATGCAGTGACGATACCACCACACATTCCCCAGCAATGCAGTGTACTGAACACGCCCAAAGTCAGGGCGATCCAGTAGATCGAATTCATCATACATTTCCATGAACGGGACAGGGATCACGACTGCGGTGGCACAGGGGAAAAATCACCATCAGGAAATTCTCTGACGTGTCAGGTTATCCGGTGATCCTTCCGAGCAAGCAGCCAGCTTCATAAGTTTTTCAGGTTGCCTGATGATAACCAGTTTCTGATCGAGAGAAATAAGCCGATCACGCCCAAACTTGTTCAGGACCCTGCTTACAGTTTCGAGAGTCAGCCCCAGGTAATTGCCAATATCCTGGCGCGACATGCTCAACCGGAATTCAGTCGCGGAATAACCAAGTCTCCTGAAACGGTCTGAAAGCGTCACCAGGAACGTGGCGAGTTTCTCTTCCGCGTTTTTCTTGCTGAGTGTCAACAACAATTGATTTTCGTTGGACAGTTCCCGGCTCATCAACCGCATCATCTGGGCATTGAGACCATCGACCGATTGACATAATTTATCCAGGCTGTCGAAAGAAAATTTACAACACGAACTCGTCTCCAGGGCGATCGCGGAACAAGTATGTTTCCGGTCATCAATTGCGTCAAGCCCGAGTATTTCTCCCGGAAAATAGAAACCGATAATCTGTTCATCACCGGCCGCTGTGGTGAGATAAAGTTTTATCACACCGGTCCGTACCGCATACAGGTGCCGGAAGGGATCACCGGCACGAAACAGGAAAGCCCCTTGCTGGAGGGGATCTGATTGTTCAACCAGCCTTCCAAGCAGTTCCAGATCCTTCCTGTGCAGGCCACGTGGCAGGCACAACTCCTGCAGGTTGCAACTCGCACACGATGCCCTGATCCGGGAAAAGTCGATTACTTTTGGCATGTTCAGGTATTAATTAAGGCAAACCCTTTTGAATAAGCCGGAATTGATCCCAGAATATAACTCACAACCCACTGAAATTAAATAAAAAAGAAATCTGACAGGAAAGCGGATTACAACACAGGAAGCCGGCGGTTAATTCGTGGCGATTCAAAGGGTAGCTACTGCTGGCTAGTAGCTAATAGCTAATAGCTAATAACTTTATTTAATGAGTACCGGTTCGGATTTTTATGATACTTGTCTCTAATAGCTAATAGCTGTATTGGGATGCCGATGGGCGAGGTGGACAAGGCGATGATCCGGTAAACAATCGCCCCGCCGAGCGCGAAACCAGGGAGGGCTTCACAGGGCTTTTGCGCGATACAGGATAGTGCAGCGCAAAAGGATTCGACAATTTGACAACGTCAAATTGCGGCACGCCATGAATAATACGTGCCGGTTCGCATTAATACTTGTTACTTATAACTTATGCTTGTAACTGTGGTTTGGTGCCGATGGCCGGATTCGAACCGGCACGCCTTGCGGCACTACCCCCTCAAGATAGCGTGTCTACCAATTCCACCACATCGGCTATATTTGTCATTGGTCAGTTGTCCATTGTTAGTAGTACGTGGTAATTAAAAGTTATTAGCATCAATGCCGTCAACAACCCACAACTGACTACAGACAAATAACAAATAACAACGGACTAATGTCCAATTTACTCTTCCGGCAAAACGGGCACGTCCGACGGTTGTGCCGGTCCGGCAGGCGATTGTTCGGATGCGGTCTGATCAGGCATCGCGCCTTCTTCCTGTGCCGGCATTGCGGCTTCTTCCTGTAACGACGCCGCTTGCTGATCCAGCAGACTGCCCGGCTCCGGCGTCGCATTAGCCGCAAGATAGCCAAGATACAAACTGTTAGCCAGAAACAATACAGCAAGAACGGTCGTGGTCTTGGTCAGGAAATTGCCCGATCCCCGGCTGCCGAATACCGTCGATGAAGCACCACTGCCAAAAGCGGCACCGGCATCGGCACCCTTGCCGTGTTGAATAAGAATAATCCCGATCAGTGCAAGCGCTACCAGCACCTGGATAACGAGTAAAATTGTCTGCAAGGATTCCATAATCTTTAAAAATTTCCTGTTTTTGCTGCCTGGCAGATGGTCAGAAAATCTTCCGCGACAAGTGACGCCCCGCCAATGAGACCACCGTCAATATCTGCCATGTTAAATAATTCTCCGGCATTGCCGGGTTTCACACTCCCGCCGTAAAGTATCCTCAGTCCGTCGGCGATGGCATCATCATGCCGTGCCAGCCGCAACCGGATAAAGGCATGAACATCCTGTGCCTGTTCCGGCGTCGCCGTTCTGCCGGTACCAATGGCCCAGACCGGCTCGTAGGCAATAACCACCCGGTCAAATAATTCGACACCGGCTTGTTCAATGACCGTATCGAGTTGTTGCGCAATAACGACCTCCGTATCGCCGTTTTCCCTCTCGTCCAGTGTCTCACCGACACACAGGATGGGTATCAAACCATTTTCAACGACCCGGATAAATTTAGCCGTGACGACCTCGTCGTTCTCGCCATAAAGAGCGCGACGTTCCGAGTGGCCGACAATGACAAGCCGGCAACGATAGTCCCGTAACATGCCGGCCGAAATCTCCCCGGTGTGTGCCCCGGCATCAAACTGGGATACGTTCTGTGCACCGAGCAGGATGCCGGTACTGTCCAGTTGCCGTGACAGTTCAGCCAGGTAAACAAACGGCGGACAAATTGCAATCTCTGTCTCATCGCTCATATCCAGGCCATTGATTACCGCCCGCAAGAGGGGTTGAACGGTCGACAAAGTCCCGTTCATTTTCCAGTTGGCTGCGACGAGTGATTGACGCTCGGTCATTAGCTTGAGAGGCCCGGCTCCAAAGGCTGCCAAGCATACAGAGCCGCCTGCCTGAAAGCAAATGAATGCCAGTACCCGGAAATGTTTTTCAGTCCTGCAACGGGCGTTCGACAATGCAATGGCGACAGTCACCTGTACCGGGTTTCGCTGCGCAGGGTTCCTTTGCATGCCGCACGATCAGTGCATGATATTCATTATACAGGGCTGTATCCGCCGACAGGGACTGTTCGAACAATTCCTGCAGTGTCTCGTAGTGTTCATTGCCATGGATACAACCGAGACGGGTAAAAAGCCTCCGGGTATAGGCGTCTATTACGAATACCGGCCTGTCAAAAGCATACAACAGGATATCGTCTGCCGTTTCGGGACCGATGCCATTCACCGAGAGAAGCGACTTGCGCAGCTCTGCGGTATCCTGCCGCTGCAGCTGTTCCAGGCCGCCCTGTTCCTTTAACCAGTGACAGAGGTTTTTCAATCGCCGCGTCTTGATATT
>DATIPP010000275.1:0-3560 GCA_035471825.1 Gammaproteobacteria bacterium | reverse complement strand
GCCTGTATTATTGGCAATAATCCGGAAACGGGACTATTTCGCCGTTTCCTCCTCACCGATCTTCCGCGGGATCACACTCATCGGTAAAACCCAGGTATACCACCTTGACGAAACTGCCGGCACGGTTTGTCTTGACAGCTTTCAAACAATTTTCAAGACCGTTCCTCCTGTGGCCATGACCGGCATTGGCGATCCCGGCGACAGATAGCAGGAATAATAGTTATGAAACTCTGTAAATTGGTTAAATCCTCCTGATGAATGGCAAGTTAATGAATGTATTGAAAAAATCTGTCATTAGATACGGTAATATTCTCCTTGAAACAAAGAACTATTCCCGAGATCAGGACCAATTCAGCGTAAAAAAATCGACTGGATAATAAGTACTGCAGGGGTAGAAAGGTTTGTCGTAAAACAGCCGAGTGCGCCAATACGATCCATATTCATGCGGCGTGTTTTCGGGGCGTTTTCTACCTCAGTGAGGTCAATACGAATTTCCTGGTGACCGGTTGGCACATGGAATTGCCGGTTATACCGATCATTGTAGGCTTCGTTATGCGACAGGTCGTGAATTCGGCAGGTCAGCTCGATGGCATCCTCCCCCGGGTTGTATATTTCCAAAACAACTTCCCTGTAACCACTCCAGTTCCTCGGAAAATAACGCAATCCGAAACCTGAATACTGCTCGGTCGTAAAATAAACCCTTAATGAATTATCAGATAATTCCAGTCCGGGATTGTTTCCAAAGCGGGTAGCTTGCAAAGACGTGCTGAAATCTGCAAGAACCGGAAAATCCTGACGTGCCGAATATTCATCGTACAGGTATCTTGCTGTCGGTATCAGGCAAACCATCACAATGATCGTACAGAACCAACGGAAAACCGCCGAAGCCGGGTACCGATAAAAATCAAGTTTTGGATACCAGGAAACAGCCAGCACGGCACCGAGTACATCCAGAGATAGGTCATAAAATGATGCATCACGTCCCAGGTAAAACTGGATAATCTCTATCGTCCCTCCTGCCAGCAGGGCAAAACCAGCCGCGAGGATGAACCGGTTAACAAAGTGCAGTTTCCCCAAACGTTGCCGGTAATACAGCACGGTCAAAACTATGACCGCAAACAACCTTATATGCCCAAGGTCCCAGAATGCCTTTAATGAACGCGGAAAGTAACGGTTGTCCCAGGGATAAAACAGCAGCGGCAACAAAATAACCAGACTGATGATAAGCAACCTGGTTGCCGTTTTTCTGTTCGCAGGATCAGTCATGTTAAAGTTTATTCAGCCCCAGTAAAAATGCACTTTAATTTATCCGTGTTCAGTGGCAGGGTTTACATGTGGGTTCCATACATTTCAAAAATCGGAATCTTTAACCATCAGGATATTATAGTACTAGATACCGATAAGTTATTGATTTCATTGAATCCATAAAGTATCAATGATTCAGTAATATATTCCCGGTTACCATATTTATCGCTGCAGAAGATTGAAATATTACGGCAATTTACTCTTGTTATATAAATCATGCTGATATTTAAAGACAGGGAAATTGAATTCTGATGAACGAAGAGGATAAACAAACCATTCAGTTGGTTATTGATGGCCGTACCGTCACAGCCAAAAAAGATGAACTGCTGATCGACGTAATATACCGTGAAGGCATCAGGATTCCTTCTCTCTGTTACAGTCCCGGTCTTTCCCGTCCCGGGCAATGCCGTGCTTGCCTGGTTGAAATCGAGGGAGTAAAAAGTTCATTACCTGCTTGTGAATTGCCCGTATATGAAAACATGCGGGTGAGAGCAGAGTCACCCTCACTGAACAAGGAACATCGTGCCATTTTATCCATGATGCTTGAATATTATGTCGACGACGATCATGGGCCTGAGGATATCGATCACACGGAATTCGGTTACTGGCTGCGGCGATTTAACCTGACAGCGCCGACATCAAAAACCCGAAAACCATTTTATTTGGTGGACAGTGATCCCCATCCTGCAATTCGCGTCGATATGAACAAATGCATCCTTTGTACGCGATGCATACGGGCCTGCACGGAAGTCCAGGGCCGTTTTGTCTGGGGTATGGCAAACCGTTCCGATAAAACAAGTATCGTTGCAGGCGCCGATGAAACCATGCTCGATGCGCGTTGCGAATCGTGTGGTGCCTGCGTTGCCTATTGCCCCACCGGTGCACTGACGGATCGGAATACTGATCCCGATTTCGAAGCGGACGAAAAAGTGATGACGACCTGTTCATATTGCGGCGTCGGTTGCAATTTCGATCTGAATATCAAGGACGGCCAACTGCATCACGTAACTTCCAATCCCCATGCGCCGGTAAACGGTATGCACCTGTGTGTCAAGGGGCGTTATGGCTTTGACTTTGTCCACCATCCGGACAGGCTGACCCGGCCAATGGTCAGGGAATGGGTATTAAACAACTCGACCAGACCCGGGAATGGCGGCCGCGGTAAATGGATTGAAACAGGCTGGGATGAGACCATGGACCTGATCGCGAAAAATTTCAGCAGGATAATCGACGAATCCGGGCCTGACACGTTGGGTATTTTTTCCTCCGCCAAGTGCACCAACGAGGAAAACTACCTCATGCAGAAATTTGCCCGGCAGGTAATCGGTACCCATAATATTGATCATTGTGCCCGTCTGTGTCATTCCTCGACGGTGGCAGGCCTTGCCGCGGCATTCGGTTCCGGTGCCATGTCCAATACCATGGCCGATATCGCGCAACAGGCACAAGCCCTGTTTGTGATCGGATCCAATACGACAGAACAACATCCCGTGTTTGGTTCCATGTTGCGCCAGGCTGTCCATCAACGCGGCACCAAACTGGTCGTTGCCGATCCCCGCCGTATCGATCTCGTGGAATTTGCTACGCTGCATCTTTGTCATAAACCGGGGACTGATATTGCCCTAGTCAACGGCATCATGCATGTCATCGTGGCAAACGATTGGCAGGATCATGATTTTATTGATTCGCGCACCGGGGGGCATGAAGCATTTCTGGATTCATTAAAGAAATATACACCGGAACATGTCAGCCAAATCACCGGTGTTCCCGCTGAAGAAATTATTGAAGCCGCGGACATCCTGGGAAGAATCAAACCGATGGCGGTTATCTGGTCCATGGGTATCACGCAACACACGGTGGGCGTGCAGAATGTTTTCAGCCTGGCCAACCTGCAAATGCTGACCGGTAATATGGGCGTTCCCGGCGGCGGTGTAAATCCCTTGCGCGGCCAGAACAACGTGCAGGGCGCATGCGACATGGGGTGCCTGGCAAATGTTTTTCCCGGTTACCAGCAAGTGGCCGATGAAAACAGTCAACAGAAATTCAATGATGCCTGGGCGCTTTCCGGCCGTGGCGACCTCTTTGGCAATAAACCAGGGCTGACCATCACCGAAATGATTGATGGCGCATTATCCGGGTCGATCCGGGGGTTTTATATCCTCGGGGAGAATCCTGTCATGTCCGATCCGGATATCAATCACGTCCGCAAGGCCCTGGCACAGGCAGAATTTACGGTATTACAGGAGATCTTTCCC
>DATIPP010000274.1:0-2295 GCA_035471825.1 Gammaproteobacteria bacterium | reverse complement strand
CGGTATTCGTTGCCCTGCGCATGGAGGTGGTGGACCATGAAAGCCATCCGGTGCATCTGCGTAAACGCGCCATTGTCGGTTACTGGCTCTGGTTGCTGAAAGAAATCCTGAAGGCGAACATCGATGTCTGCTATCGGATCGTCCATCCCGGCATGCCGATCAGTCCGCGGGTGGTCAATCTCACGGCCACGCAGAAGTTCGACCTGGGACGTGTTATTTATGCCAATTCTATTACGTTGACGCCCGGTACGGTGTCGATGAGTGTTGACGGTGACAGGATTCAGGTGCATGCCCTGTCGGAATCGGGGGTGCGCAGCCTGGAAAGCGGGGAGATGGACCGTCGTATCAGCCGACTGGAGGAAAGATAAATGTTTTTTACTGCCATGATCGGAATACTGGTCGCCATGCTGCTCGCCCTTGTCCGCGCCCTGCTCGGTCCGACCATCTACGATCGCATACTCGCGGTCAATGCCTTCGGTACGATTACGGTGCTGTTTATCGCGGTCATCGGTTTTCTGACCGGTAGGCCGGAATTTCTCGATATTGCACTGGTTTACGCGCTGATTAATTTCATTGCCACGGTCGCGGTCCTCAAGTTTTTTGAATATGGTGATATGGGCCGCACTCATCTTGAGGAAGATGCAGATATATGAATGTATTGCTTGATACATTGAGCTGGATCAGTCTGGTTATTGGCACCTCGGTAATCATTACAGGATCTGTCGGTCTTGTCCGCTTTCCGGATTTTTTCACCCGTTTGCACGCTGTCAGTGTTATAGATACGCTTGCTATCATGTTAATCGTGGCGGGACTCGTTCTTCAGTCCGGCTGGTCGCTTGTCAGTGTCAAATTGCTGTTAATCGTATTCTTTATTCTCTTTACCTCACCGGCGGCGGCCCATGCCGTCGCCAAGTCGGCACTCCATGGCAAATTGCAGCCTGTTGAATTTAAAAAGGGAGAATCATCATCGTAATCTTCGTCGACATTGTCTTGTTGACTTTTCTGATGATCGTGGCGTTGGCGATTACGCGTATGCGGAACCTTTTCTCGGTCGTGATGCTGACAGGTATTTTCAGCCTCTTGTCGGCCTCCCTGTTCATTACCATGGATGCCGTCGACGTGGCTTTTACCGAGGCCGCCGTCGGTGCCGGCGTGGCGACCATACTTTTTCTCAGCACGCTGGTATTGACCAGCAGCGAAGAGACTTCCTCCCGGCGGTTATCGTTTTTGTCGCTCTGTATCGTCATCCTGACGGGGGCGATATTGATATACGGCACCATGGAAATTCCACGCTTCGGAGATGGTTCGGCCCCGGTGCACCGGCATATTGCCGAGCGGTTTATTCATGAATCACCGGAAGAAACAGGTATCCCCAATATGGTCACATCCGTGTTGGCCAGTTACCGTGGTTATGACACCCTCGGGGAGGTTACCGTGATCTTTACCGCCGGTATCGGCGTATTGATGTTGCTGGGAAGAGGCAGGCGAAACAGACAGCAGTCTACAGGCAACAGGGAACAGTTATAATGATGATATTTTCAACAATGACTGTTACCTGTTCACTGATACCTGGTACCTGATTATGGAACACCATCTGGTATTAAGAGTCATTGCGAAATTCGTAATCCCGTTGATACTTCTGTTCGCGCTATATGTGCAATTTCACGGGGATTACGGACCGGGAGGTGGATTTCAGGCCGGTGTCATTTTTGCTGCCGGATTTATCCTCTACGGGCTCATTTTTGGTGTAAAGAATGTCCGCAAGGTCGTCCGTCTCGGGCTGTTGCGCATCTCCGCGGCACTGGGTCTTTTGCTTTACATCGGTGTGGGTATTGCCGGTTTGTTACTGGGCGGAAATTTCCTGGAATACAATGTACTTCTGGAAGATCCCGTAGCAGGCCAGCATCTCGGCATCCTGCTGATTGAACTGGGTGTTGGTATTACCGTGGCCTCGGTAATGATGATCCTGTTTTTTGTTTTTGCACGGCCGTAGAAAAATACTCATCCGCTGCTTTTCGTGCTGTCCTTGTATTTTTCTACTACCGGGTCGTCCCAGCTTCCCTTGATGGTGTATTGATAACGCCAGAGCTTGTCGATCTGTTCCGGGATCGATTCGAACATCTCGCCGGCGAGAAACAGTACGGCTCCGACGCCGACGCCGATCGGGCAGAACAGGGCACTGGCAACAGGCAGGCTGTCCGCGAACTGGGGCGTCACGGTGACAAGTTGATCGTAGTCCTGGTCCACCAGCCCGGTTCTGCCCGTGACATCGATGTTGGCCGACGGGCCGGTCAG
>DATIPP010000273.1:0-2976 GCA_035471825.1 Gammaproteobacteria bacterium | reverse complement strand
CCAGCGAGGGCGAAGAACTTGTAAAAACATTCCATGTCTTCATTGATTTGGATAAAAGGGTCGGGAAGAAAAAACTCGGGATAATTGCTAAAAAACTCAGACTCCGACCAGAACAATTGATTGTTGCCGCCGGCTTCAATCCGGAATTCAGGGATACGCCTGAATTACTCCCAATACTCGCCTATGAAAGTATTGATGACCTGATAAAAGATCGGAATGAATTATTTATAAAGGACATATATAAAAAATTATCACTGAATAACATTCTCGCAGTTTACGACGCTGTAAAATCGGATACCGAAACTTTACAGGTTATGCAATATCTCATGGTGCAACGGCTGCAGACAATCGAGGAAAGAATAGAGGAAACCGTAAATTCAGTAATTATTGAGAAATACAAGACCGAAATAAGAACGATTTATTCTGATGGCATAGCCGGTATTGACTTTGCCGAAAAACGCCTGGACAAGCTGGACAGTGGTTTCAGGGCATTACTCAACGAAGTCTACATAATTACGGAAAACAAGATTATACCTGCAGGTGATATCTTTTTCCGTGATACCATCCTGCCGGAAGAAAAAAGGAAGTTACTGGTCAAGGGACTTATACCGAATGATTTGATCAGGAGCCGCCTCGAGGATGAACAGATTTCCCAGCGGGAGCGAAAAATGCTGAATGATTACATTAACTCCATTAAACAAAATGACACAGGGAATGCCTGATATATGATCAGTTTTACTGAATTACTGACTGCTTCAGACGATGAGCTTGTCAAGATTTTCTACAAGATCAAGGTCGAGAGTAATGAAGATTTCATTAAACGTATCAACAAGATTGCCGCTCACCTGGGTCTCAATCATGCGCAACTGGTATGTGCTCTCGGTTTCAACAAGAATATCCGTGACCTGACCGATATTATATCGGTACTCGGTTTTCGATCCTATAAACTGCTTTCCTACCGGCAGAATGAACTCTTCACCACCGATACCTACCAGCAACTGGCAATCGACAACATTATCGATATCTATTCAGAGCGGCTGGAAGACGCCCGGATCAAGGAGACCCTGAGGGAGCTACTGATGCCGCGCCTCGAACATATCGAGAAAGATATCGAAAAAACGGAAGATCCCTCTCACGTCATCAGCTACCGCATGGAGATCCACGCCATCTACACTTCGGGCATTGCCGACAAGGCATTCGCCGAGAAAAGGGTCAGTAAAAATATCAGTAAATTCAGGATAATGGCAAACGAAGTTGGCGTCATCGTCGATACCGGCCTGATCCCGGCCAGTAACCTGTTTTTCATGGATTCGGTATCGCCTGAGGAGAAAAAGGAACTGATTGACGCCAATCACATCTCCATGGAGATTGTAAAAAACCGCTTGCAGAACTCGAAGATATCCGAACAGGAACGGGACATGCTCGAGAGCTATATCTGATTTTCACTGAATTTATCTGTAAAATTCAGGAAAATTTCCCGAGTTTTTTTTCTGTTTCTCTGTTCCCCGCCACCAATCAAGTATTTATCATTCGGTTTCCTTTTAATTTAAATCCCTGATCGGTAAACGGGTTGAAGATAAACAGAATAATACAATGCAGGGAGGAGCTTTGATGTATCAATTTATCACGCATTTGCGTATTTCTTTTATCACTTGCCTGTTCACATTATTTATAATGAACAGCGCATTTTCCGCAGAAGATGATATTGTACAGACCGAAGCCGTTGAGGTAATCGGCGTTACACCGACCCACGGTGTCGGTCTGCCCGAATCGGTGATTCCTTATAATATACAGTCTTCCACGGATGCAGACCTGCAACGAACCCAAAGCCTGGATTTAACAGACTATATGAAACGTAATCTTGGCAGCCTGATTGTCAATGATGCGCAAAACAATCCCTTGCAGCCGGACATCCAGTTCCGTGGTTTCACCGCTTCTCCCCTTCTGGGTCTTCCCCAGGGACTGTCCATCTACCAGAACAGCGTGCGTGTCAACGAGGTTCTCGGTGATACGATTAACTGGGACATTATTCCAGAATCATCTATTGCCAGCATCAATCTCATCGGCGGTGCCAATCCGCTTTTCGGGCTGAATACACTGGGTGGCGCCATTTCCATTACGACCAAGAACGGTTTCACCCATCCCGGCCACAGCCTGGAGATCTACGGTGGCTCCTTTGAGCGCATAGTGACAACGGCCGAGAGCGGCGCCAATAACGGCCGCTGGGGCTATTACGGTACGATCAGTTATTTCGACGAAGATGGCTGGCGTGACGCCTCGGAGTCCGATGCGTTGAACCTGTTCACTTCTTTCAGCTTCCGGGATGGTACCACTACCTCTCTGGATCTTAACTTCAATTACGCCGATACAAATCTTATAGGAAACCAGGCCAGTCCTGCTGAGTTATTGAGTCGAGACCGCGACGCTGTTTTTACTTCGCCGGATATCACAGAAAACAGTTTGCTTTTCGTCGATCTGGAAGGTCAGCATTGGCTTAACGATCTTACCCTGCTTTCGGGGAATATTTTTTACCGCGCAAACGATACGGATTCTTTTGGTGGCGATGGTACAGAATTCGAACTTTGCAATGCCCCGAATGCCACATTACTGTGTGAAGAGGATGATTTAACAACACCTATTGAAGATCAAAACGGTAATACAATCGTTGGTGATCTGGATGGTGACGGAGAATCCGATTTAAATGCCATTAACAATATCAGCCAACGTGATCAGAGAAACTTTGGTGGATCCTTTCAAACTACTTTTCTGCATAATATTTTCAATCGCGGAAACCAGTTTATTGCCGGTGCTGCCTACAGCCAGGGATTTGCGGAATTTTTCTCCAATGTAGAAATTGCAAGCCTTAATACTGACCGCAGAACCCTCGGCACCGGTTTGTTTGTCCCCGATGAAGGCACTTTCATTGATACCCAGACCCGCAGCTGGTCTTTCTATATGACCGATACGATTTCGATT
>DATIPP010000272.1:0-3816 GCA_035471825.1 Gammaproteobacteria bacterium | reverse complement strand
CTTCCGGGACGGGCAGTAATAAAATAATGGCAAAGAGTACAAGCCCGAATACCAGTCCGATATTTTTTCTGTACATTGTTGTTATGGTTTTCAGAATTTATACACTGCCGTCAGTTGCAGCCGGTTCAGGTTGCCATCATCACCGTTTTCCAGTTCCCGGTAACCGTGTATCCATTCGATACCGATCGTGGCATTGAGTGTCGGGCTCCAGAGCAGGTTGATATGCGATGAAGCAAATTGCCTGTTCGCGGTAACCGGGACAGCACCTGTATCCTGGTTCGCCCTTGCCATTCCCAGGATGATTGAGGATCGAAGTTCGTTTGTCCACCAGTGCTGGTAGGCCAGGTAACCACTGAAGATTTCGATGGGGTTGATATCGCCGGATGCGTCGATAGTTGCGTCGTTAAAGGCATTGGAGGAGAGATAACGTCCCAATGCATTGCCGTACGATACAGAGAAACGCAGGTTGTTTTGCCTGAACAGGTAGTAACGCCCGGCAATATTAAACGCGCCGCTCCATTTTATATCGTTACCGGTATCGACAATCCTTTCAGCCTGCAGCCGCCTGACCATGCCGGAGATCGACCAGTTTCCCCAGTTTTCCGTGAATTCCAGTTTGCCAAGTAAATCCGGGACCTCGTTGGTATCGGAAAAGAACCGCCGGCCGGTGAAAGACAGGAGAGACGTATCCGGGTTTTCCAGTGCCAGTTGCAGTTCGCCGAAACTGAATTCACGCGTGTAACGCAGGATCTCCTGGCGAATGTTCAGTACACCGAGCGGCCCGTTGGCGTCGTTGATTTCCGGGTGGGCGGAAAGATTCACAAATGTCGTGTACGTTCTGCCTATCGTAAATGACGAATATGTTGCATAGGCATGCCGCAGGCGCGGCAAGTTTGAAAGCCGCGATTTGCCCGTGCTGTCGAGTTCGGTGTCAAACATATCGTATTCCACGTAGCCGGACAGGTCCTGCTCATGCACCGGTAAATGCACGGTCATCCACAGGCGGCTTTCACGGGCCATGAAATCGATCGAGTCTTTTCCGCGGTTTGTCAGCGGGATCGAGGCAGGTGAAAAAGCGAGGTCGGATTTTTGCGTGTTGCGGCCGCCGACGCTTTCATCATTGTAAATAGTATCCAGCTTCACACGGCCGCCGAATGTAACACTGAATGTACCGGCATTATCACCGGCCGCCACAGGTTGAATCAGGACCGTGGTGGCAAGAACGGTGAAAAAGCAAAACGGATAAAACATGGATCAATCGATTCAGCGTTCCCGAAACAGGTTATGGCAGGCATTACAGGTCTGGTGAAGCCGGCGGTAACCCTGTGACAGTTCCTCGTACCGGCGGGTCTCCGTGTATTCCCGCAGCATCACCGTCTCCTTGTGAAGTTGACGTGCCATGGCCCGGAAAGTGGTTTGTTCCTCGTCACTCAGTTGTTCCTGCGCCGCGATTTCCGGCAGGTTTTCTGCCGACCCGATCAGCTCCTCCGCAGCCTGAACGAGTAATTCAATTTGTTCTGCGCGCATTTCCCGAATTTGGAGTTCCGTATATTCCCGTTCCCGTGCCAGACTGTTCAGTCGGCGCATTATTCCGCGGATCTTTTCACTGTGGATCGCGCTTAAAACGGCTTTTGAGTTTTCCCTCGGTAAAGCAGGTGATTGGTCGCCGGTGAAGGCCGTGGCGTGGATCAGGAGAAGGACCAGGAAGCCGCATGCCGGGAAGAACCGGTGGGCGGACCGTGTGCGAATGAATTTTTTCTTGTTGTCATTTTCTGCAGACACCTGGAATAGTATAGACGAAACCGGTGCCGGACTGGATATTGCTTCCATTCATAACGCGCACGTTTTAATCTTGATGTCTGTAGATTGCGGCGGCGATGCTATGGATACATCCAATAAAATAACCGTTCTCAGCAAACGGGCACAGGCGGGAGACGTCACGGCCCAATTGACACTTGCCGGTATCTACGAGGACGGCGTCGACGTTGACCGGGATTACGGTCTCGCTGCCCGCTGGTTTCACGAGGCCGCGTTACGCGGTTCCGCCAGGGCACAGACCAAGTTGGGCGAGATGTACCTGAACGGGTACGGTGTCGATAAAAATATCGAACGTGCACTTTACTGGTTTCGCGAGGCCGCCCAACAGGATGATCCCGAGGCTATTGCAAAAATCGGCTGGTGTTACCAAAACGGGTTGCACGTTGAGCAGAATTTCCGGCGTGCTTTCAAATGGTATAGAAAGGCGGCAAAACTGGGTCACGCCGGCGCACGTTATAATCTCGGTTTCATGTATGCCGGGGGACTGGGGACGGAACGGGACATGGATGCGGCCGTTAAATGGTACAAGCGGGCAGCGAAACAGGGCCATCGCAAGGCCCAATTAAACCTGGGACTACTTTACGCGGAAGGCGAGGCAGTCGAGCGCGATTACATCGAGGCGGTGGAATGCTTCCGGCGCGGCGCAGATATCAACTACGGCAAGGCGCAATATAATCTCGCCCTGATGTACCGGAACGGGCATGGCGTGCCGCGGGACGATGAAACAGCGGCAAAGTGGTTCAAGCGTGCGGCGGAGATGGGATACTTCCGTGCGCAATATTATCTCGGTATGTGTTATCTCAAGGGCCGGGGCGTCAGCCAGAATTATCGTGAAGCGTTGTGCTGGTTCGAACGCGCGGCGGAACAGGGTGATGACAAGGCGCAGTTCCAGCTCGGCCATCTTTATCTCAAGGGACGTGGCACGCCCGTCGATCAGGAGGCCGCCATTAACTGGTTGATACATGCGGCGGACCAGGGAAACGTCAGGGCGCAGGTAGACCTGGGCAAGCTGTATCTCGAAGGCGATGTTCCCGCGCGTAATGACGGGAAGGCACTGGAGTGGTTTGTTCGCGCAGCGGAAAACGGTTCGATGAAAGCGCGTTATTATGTCGGCGTGATGTATTACAAGGGCCGGGGCGTGGAAAAAGACCCGGAACGGGCATACCAGTGGTTGTACCTGGCGGCGAACGGCGATGATGCCGACCCGGAGGCGGAAAAATTACTGGTAAAAGTCGCTGGCAAACTGACGAAACTTCAACTTGCCGATGCGACGCGCAATGCCGAGGAATTATTAATGTCAAATCCCGTGACTGCTGACCAGGACCTGTAATGAAAAACGGCAGCATTTTTTGCCGCCGTTTTCACCCATTGTGTAATCAACCTTCGTAATAAATACGGTAGATCACGCCCTGGTAATCATCGGACACGAGAACAGATCCGTCGGGTAACTGCAGGGCGTCCACGGGCCGACCCCAGGCCTCGCCGTCGATTAACCAGCCGTCGATAAATATTTCCTTACCGGTCGCGTTGCCCTTTTCGTCGAACCGCACCCGCAGTATACGGTAACCGAATGGTTCGCTGCGGTTCCAGGAACCGTGTTGCATGACCAGGGCATCGTTTTTCAGATCTTCGGGGAACATGTTACCGGTATAGAACAATACACCGAGCGGTGCGCCATGCGCGCCGAATTCCACTGCCGGATAAGTTACCTCACCGGGCGGCTGCCTGTCTTTCCAGTCCTTGTGCCGTTCCTTTCCGCCGGCGTACCAGGGATAGCCGAAATGCATTCCCGCTTTCGGCGCGGCATTGAATTCACCCGGCGGGATGAGATCGCCCATCATGTCGGTGCCGTTGTCGGTGAAATGCAATACGCCGGTTTCCGGGTGAAAGTCCATCCCGACTGAATTGCGAACGCCGCTGGCAAAGACTTCCATGTTCTTGCCGTCGGGATCCATGCGTATGAGCGTGCCCTCAATACCGTTCAGCTCACAGATATTG
>DATIPP010000271.1:0-2440 GCA_035471825.1 Gammaproteobacteria bacterium | reverse complement strand
CCATTTCACTCTGGCGGTTTTCCTGCATGTATTCCGGCAGGAGGTGCCGCCGGTTGGAGGTTGCATAGATAAGAAGGTTTTCCGGTGGCTGACTGATTGATCCATCAATGACCACCTTCAGTGCCTTGTAGCCCGGATCATTCGACTCGAAGGAAAGATCATCACAGTAAATAATAAATCGATCCTCACAGTCATGTACCATTTCGATTATATAAGGCAGGTCTTCAATGTGCTTTTTATCTACCTCAATCAATTTAAGGCCACTGTCCCTGTATTCATTGAACACTGCCTTGATAAGGGAAGATTTACCGGTTCCACGCGGCCCCCATAATAAAGCATGGTTGGCGGGCAGGCCCTGCAGGAATTGCCGGGTATTACGATCGATCTCGTACTTTTGGCGGTCAATGCATTGCAGATCCCCTGGTCGTATGGTTGCTGTTGCAGGAACGGCAACCAGTTGCCGTGACTGGCCCCGCACCAGCCAGCGGAACGCGCTGCCGTTTGTCATATCAGGCGGGACAGGTGATGCCGGTATCAGGTGTTCCAGCCGGTCCAGCAGAGCATGCGCATGTTTGATCAGGTTTTGAACGTCGTTCATAACAATACACGGTAATTGTGCTGTGGTACTCAAAGGTCTGGAACTCGCCACGTTTTATAACACAATTATTTATATAAAACAGCAAGTTATGTCGAAGTTTTGCCTCCCTGATCATATTCCAGGCCGCATGGCTATTGTATGAAGTCATCATTAACCGAAATGCTGTTTGCGTAACCGCCTGCAGTGACTGGTATAACAAGTGCAATATCAATGCATTACTGGTGAAAATTTGTTAATCTGATACGGTTTCAGTCAGGGACTCTCCTGTTCAAGAACATCATGCAAGTACGGACTGTGCACAGGCAGTGTCCGGGAGATCCGTTTCAAAATCAATATCCCTATGAGAGGAAGAACATGTTTAGTAAAGATATGAAAGTTGCCGGTTTTGATGATGAACTTTGGGAGGCAATGGAGAATGAGTTACGTCGCCAGGAAGAGCATATTGAACTGATAGCCTCGGAGAACATGACCAGTCCGCGCGTGCTGGAATGCCAGGGTTCTGTGCTTACCAACAAATACGCGGAAGGTTACCCGGGTAAACGTTATTACGGCGGCTGTGAATATGTCGATGTTGCCGAAAGACTGGCAATCGATCGCGCCAGGGAACTGTTCGGTGCGGACTGGGCCAATGTTCAACCGCATTCCGGCTCCCAGGCGAATGGCGCGGTCTATCATGCCCTGGTTAAACCGGGTGACACGATTATGGGCATGAGTCTGGCCGATGGTGGTCACCTGACGCACGGCGCATCTGTTAACGTGTCCGGCCGCATCTACAACGCCATACAATATGGCCTGAATCCGGATACCGGTGAAATTGATTACGATAATGTGGAAAAACTGGCAAAAGAGCACAAACCGAAATTGATCATGACGGGTTTTTCCGCCTATTCCCGCATTGTTGACTGGCAACGCTTCCGCGATATCGCCGACATGGTCGGTGCTTACATGGTTGCCGATATTGCCCATGTCGCCGGCCTGGTCGCAGTGGATGAATATCCCAGCCCGGTGCAGATTGCCGATGTGACGACCACGACAACACACAAGACCCTGCGCGGTCCACGCTCCGGCCTGATCATGGGCAAGGCCAATGAAGAAATAGAAAAGAAGGTCAATTTCATGGTATTCCCTGCCTACCAGGGTGGCCCGCACATGCATACCATCGCCGCCAAGGCGGTAGCATTCAAGGAAGCCATGCAGCCCGAATTCAGGGAATACATCAAGCAGGTCAAGGCCAATGCCAAAGCCATGGCGGAAAGATTTATTGAGCGAGGTTACAAAATCGTGTCCGGCGGAACGGATGATCACCTGTTTCTGGTAGACCTGATTGACAAGGGACTCACCGGGAAGGATGTGGATGCTGCAATTGGACGGGCCAATATCACCGCCAACAAGAATGCCGTTCCCAATGATCCGCAGTCGCCGTTTGTTACCAGTGGGATCCGCATTGGCACGCCGTCAATCACAACACGCGGTTTTGATGAGAATGACAGCCGGCAGATAGCCGACTGGATTTGCGACATCATGGACAACATGGGCGATGACAGTGTCATCGAACGGGTCAAGGGTGAAGTTGTCAAGCTGTGCAAGAGCAAGCCGCTCTACGAACAGTAAACTCCACCGCATTGAATCATGTTAATGTGCCGGGAACCATGGTGTTTCCCGGCACATGTCTTTCCATGAAAGGGGGTTAATATATGCGTTGTCCGTTTTGTTCAAATATGGATACGCGTGTTATTGACTCCCGCCTTGTGGGCGAGGGTGACCAGATTCGCCGCCGCCGCGAGTGTACCAAATGCAAGGAACGCTTTACTTCCTATGAACTGGCAGAACTGAATTTCCCGC
>DATIPP010000270.1:0-1841 GCA_035471825.1 Gammaproteobacteria bacterium | reverse complement strand
GTTCTGTTGTGATCTGGTGCAAGACCTTCAGGATGCTAATTACTTCTGCTAACCTTGAGAAATCCGTCAGTACTAGATACCAAGCTCCTTGATCTTCCGCGTCAGTGTATTGCGGCCCCAGCCAAGCAGTTTCGCGGCATCCTGACGCCGGCCGCCTGTCTTTTTCAGAGCCGCTTCGATCATGATTTTCTCGAATTTCGGTACGGCTTCATGCAACAGTTCCTGGCCGCCCTGCAACAAACTGTATTCCGCCCAGCTACGCAACTTGCTTTCCCAGTCGGTCGACGGATCACTGCTGGCTTCCTTGTGTTTGACTTCCGGCGGTAAATCGTCGATATGAATATCCCGTCCGGACGCCATGACCGTGATCCAGCGGCAGAAGTTTTCCATCTGACGCACGTTACCCGGCCAGTCCAGCTTGTAAATAAATTTCTCGGTCTCCGGCAATAATTGTTTTTGTTCCACCTGCAATTCCTGCGCCGCCCTGGCCAGGAAATGTTGTGCCAGGGGAAGTATGTCCTCGCGCCTGTCACGCAACGGTGGAACATGCACACGGATGACATTCAGTCGGTGCAGCAGGTCCTCCCGGAAAGTGCCATCGTCCACGCGTTTCTCGAGATCCTGGTGGGTTGCCGCGATAACGCGTACATCCACCTTGATTGGGACATGTCCGCCGACGCGGTAAAACTCGCCGTCAGCGAGGACCCGTAACAGGCGGGTTTGCAGTTCGGCCGGCATGTCGCCTATTTCGTCCAGGAATAATGTGCCACCGTCGGCCTGCTGGAAGCGACCAGTACGCTGGGCGGTGGCGCCGGTAAAGGATCCCTTTTCATGGCCGAACAACTCCGACTCCAGCAGGTCCCTGGGAATGGCCGCGGTATTAAGGGCAATAAACGGTTCTTTCGATCGCGGGCTGTGTCGATGCAAGGCGCGGGCGACCAGTTCCTTGCCGGTACCGGATTCACCGGTGATGAGTACCGTCAGGTTGGAATTCGACAGCCGGCCGATTGCACGGAATACTTCCTGCATCGCCGGTGCGGATCCGATAATGCTTTCCTGCGGTTCCTTGAAGGTATCCTGCCGGGAGGGAACATCCAGATCTTTTTCATGGATGGCACGTTTTACCAGGCTTACTACCTCGTCCACGTCGAAAGGCTTGGAAAGATATTCAAACGCACCTTCCCGAAAGGCGGAAACTGCTCTATCCAGGTCTGAATAAGCCGTCATGATAATCACGGGAACATCCGGTGCCTGTTGTTTTATCTTTTCCAGCAGTTCGATACCGTCCATTCCCGGCATGCGGATATCCGATAAAATGACATCGGGAATTTCTCTGACGATTTGTTCCAGCACGACTCGCGGATCGGCAAAACTGGCGATATCGACATCCGCCCGTGACAACGCCTTCTCCAGAACCCAGCGTATGGATTTATCGTCATCAACAATCCAGACTTTCTTTTGATCAGACATGTTCCTGCCCGGTTGGTAAGAAGATACTGAAGATGGTTTTTTCATCTGTTCGTTCTTATTCAATCAGTCCACCATGTAAATTGATAATTGACTGGGCGATCGAAAGGCCCAGCCCGGTTCCTTCCGGGCGGCCTGTGATCATTGGATAAAAAATTCCGGTTTCTATTTCAGGCGGGATACCTGGGCCGTCATCAATAATATCTATCCGGATAACCAGGCGATGCACTCGTTTCAGAATCGTAAACTGGCGCAATATCCGTGTACGAAGACAGACATGCCCCATCGGGCCGGCGGCCTGCATTGCATTCTGGACAACATTCAGCATTGCCTGGATGACCTGTTCGCGATCAGCCTGTAAATCAGGCAAGCTG
>DATIPP010000269.1:0-12924 GCA_035471825.1 Gammaproteobacteria bacterium | reverse complement strand
GCAAAATAGCTGATCCCAATAGTGCTGTAGTAATCCATAATTTTTGTGTATCAGTCAATTTGTGAGCTCCCAATCAATAGCGCCTAACTCGTTAATACCGTGCCTTGGCGGGGTCCCGATAATTATTTACCATATCGAGAGTACGGGGCTTGGGTATCGGATAATAGAAGGGTAAACCGAGCCATTTTTTTAGAATGAATCTAAAGCACAGGGAGGTGCCATGAATACAAATTTCACGCCAAAACCGGGCCGGTTGATGGATCAGGTTCGTGAAGTGTTGCGTTTTCACCACTATTCCCTCAGTACTGAAAAATCCTATGTGCAGTGGATACTCCGCTTTATTCGCTTCAATAACAGGCGGCATCCAAAAGACATGGGTAAACCTGAAATCGAGCGATATTTAAGCCACCTGGCTATAAACAGAGCCGTTTCTGTTGCTACGCAAAATCAGGCATTGAATGCCATTTTATTCCTCTACAGGGAGGTTTTAAAGTCTCCGGTTGAAGAGGAAATCCGTGCATTACGGTCAATCAGGCCCAAACGCCTGCCAACAGTCCTGAGCAAAGAGGAAATTGAAACCCTGTTTATGCATCTGTCAGGAAAACACGGCCTTATGTTTCGCTTGATGTACGCCGGAGGTTTGAGAGTCTCTGAATTATTACGCCTGAGAGTCCATGATTTTGACTTCGATAATGAACAACTTTATATCCGCAGCAGCAAAGGTAACAAGAACAGGATCACTTTGTTCCCTTCAGTTCTACATAATGAATTGCGCATACAACTCCAAAAAGTGAGGGAGTTACATGAAAAAGATTTAAAGAACGGTTATGGACTCACGATATTGCCTGCTGCCCTTGCACGAAAATATCCCAATGCCGCTAAATCGCCAGGATGGCAATTTGCCTTCCCTTCTACCAGGATTTGCAAGGACCCCCGTAGTGATAATTACGTCAGGTATCATCTCCACGAAACAGCACTGCGAAAGATTCTTGCCAAAGCCAAAAAAAGAGCCGGCATCGACAAACATCTATCCACTCATGTATTCAGGCATTCATTTGCCACACACATGCTGGAGGATGGTATTAATATCAGGACCGTTCAGACTTTACTGGGACACAAGGATATTAAAACAACGGAAGTATATACTCATGTTATGAATAACCGGATATCAGGTATAAAAAGCCCGCTTGAAACACTCCGATCAGGAGAGTTTTCATCAACATGAATATCAGGTAAAAGGCCAGGGATAGTGGCGCGCCCGACAGGACTGACTCGCAACATCCCTGTTGCTCGCCCTTCGGGCAAACTGAAGTTTGCCCAAATCGGCTGTCCTGCCGATTTGTCGAACCTGCAGGTTCGAATACACTAGACAAGCCACCTGTTAACTGGTCTTTATCAGACCACTTAACAGGTGGCGCGCCCGACAGGATTCGAACCTGTGACCTTTGGCTTCGGAAACCAACACTCTATCCAACTGAGCTACGGGCGCGTAAAACAGCTATAAGCCATCAGCTATAAGTAATTGTCAATAAACAAGTTACAAATTGCTGTAATAGTCTTGCAGGGGCTGGATACTATAGCAAAGCTCGCAGGTTATTTCCCGTAACCGTGGTC
Organism: Gammaproteobacteria bacterium; assembly: GCA_035471825.1. Lineage (GTDB taxonomy): Bacteria > Pseudomonadota > Gammaproteobacteria > Eutrophobiales > Eutrophobiaceae > DATIPP01. Next base: position 11,310 of record DATIPP010000269.1, on the reverse strand, counting down.
CGGGAACCGGGAAAATGGCCGGCCCGGGAGTGTTGAATGCCGGTCTCCTGGTGCAGTTTGCCGGACGAGCAACAACAGGTATACTTCTCCCCCTGTTCGAATAATAACTAGATTCTGTGGGCTTTAGGGGAGTTTCCGATGAGTAAAGAACAAGACAAGGTCTTTTTCCGCAATTTTTCCCTGGTGGTCGGGGCACTGGCAGTCATGATGGTGATTTTTATTATTGCCGCGAGAATTATTGGTATCGACGAATCCATGGATGCCAAGCAGCGTGCCGCCAGCGTTGCCGAACGTACGGAACCCATGGGCGAGGTCTACGTGGCCGGCGAGGAAGAAGATACCGGCGCCATGGCCGAGGCTGAAACCGGGGCGGGGGCCGATGGAGGCACCGGCAATGTCGGCAAGGATGTCTACGACAGCCTGTGCGTTTCCTGCCACGGCTCGGGTATTCCCGGTATTCCGCAAATGGGTGATGCCGATGCCTGGGCACCGCGTATCGCGCAAGGGAACGAGACACTGTACGAAAATGCTATCAACGGCTTTACCGGCGAGAGTGGCATGATGATGCCGCCAAAAGGTGGTAATACCGAAATAAGCGATGATGACGTCAAGGCGGCAGTCGACTATATCGTGGCAAACAGCCAGTAATTTAACGCCTTTCGTTGGCACATAAAAAAAGAGGCTTCAAGCCTCTTTTTTTATGTATCACTCACGCAGGGCCTGTTGATAGGAATCATCCGTGATGGTACTCCAGTTTATATATTCATCCCTGAATTTGAAATAGGCCTTGTACACTCTCTCAAATTCCGGGTTGGCTGTCGCTTCATCTTCCAGTGTCTGCGTCGTCATCTTGCGCAGTTCCGCCAGCACTTCCGGTGGAAATTCCAGGATCTCGATATTTCCTTTCTGCCGGATCTCACGCAGTGCCCTTTCATTATGGTATTCCATCTGCGCATAGATTGTCTGGCTGACCGCAGTCGCGGTGACTTCAACCATCTTCTGCAGGTCTGTCGGTAATTGTTCCCAGGCCCGGCTGTTGACGATCAATTCAAACATTGTGCCCGGCTCATGCCAGCCGGGGTAGTAATAGTATTTTGCCGCCCGGTTCAGCCCCAGCCGCAGATCATGGAACGGCGCCACCCACTCCGTCGCGTCGATCGCCCCGCGGTCAAGCGCGGTAAATATCTCACTGCCTGCCATCAGTACCGGGTTTCCGCCAGCGCGCTTGAAGACCTTGCCGCCAAGGCCGGGGATCCGCATGCGCAGTCCCTTGATATCCTCGAGTGAACTGATCTTTTTATTGAACCAGCCACCCATCTGCATACCGGTATTCCCCATGGGGAAGGGTACGACGTTAAACGGCGCATATACCTCGCGCCACAATTCCAGGCCGCCGCCGTAATATAACCATGCATTCATACCCTTTGCCGTCATGCCGAACGGGACCGAGGAAAAAAACTGTGCCTCCGGCACCTTGCCGGCCCAGTAATAGGGAGAACCATGGCCCATCTCGACCGTTCCCTGGGATACGGCATCGAAAACCTGCAACGGCGGCACCAGTTCATCGCCGGCGAACACCTGTATATCCAGACGTCCGTTACTCATTTTGCGCACGTCATTGGCAAACTTCTCGGCACCCTCCTGAAAGACAGGAAAATTGGCCGGCCAGGTGGTGACCATTTTCCAGTTGAATTTTTTGTTAGTACTGACAGTCTTGCCCCCGGCAACTTCCGGATCTACCGAGTCGCCACATGCAGTAATTAAAAGGACGAGAAAACAAATAATTTGAATATATCCCAGTTTCATAATATCTGCCCCTCTATTGCTACCGCACTTAGCGGAAGATGATTACGAAAATACATGACAAGTATGCATTGTAATCATGTTTCATGAAACATCCATTTTAACATGGATTAAACAAACAATGTTTCACGCGCTACAAAGGTTGTATAAAGTTGAAAACTGAACCTCAATACGTAAATTACGTCATAAGAAAACAGGCAACCAGTTAAATCCAAAACCTGAAAGGAGGAAATTAATGAGAGTATTGAAGAAAACTTTAACCACACTCTTGTTTGTGTTGATACCGACTCTTGCCCTCGCATTGGGCGAGGTCAACATCAATACCGCCAACAAGCAGGAAATGCTGGACAACCTGGAAGGACTGTCACCCGAACAGGCTGATGCCATTATCGAGCATCGTACTAAAAATGGCCCGTTCGTGAATGTCCACGAGGTCGGCACGCTCGACGAAGTCGGCTGGGACGTTCTTAACATCAACCAGGGCCGAATCAATGTAGGTGATAGTAACTGGGGTGACAGAAAGTCATAACAATCATGGCGAATTAAAATCCTGAAACATTAAGGAGGTAACATCATGACTTGTTTCCGCTCACTGTTGGTTGCATCACTGTTATGCCTTGTCCCGGCATTGGCATTTGCAGCAGATAATGTGAATGTCAATACTGCCAGCAAGCAGGAATTGCTTGACGGACTGAAAGGAATCACTGAAAAACAGGCCGATGCAATCATCGAGTATCGTAACAAACAGGGACCGATTGTTGTGCTGAACGAACTGGACACCATTGATGGTATCGGAAGGGAACTCATCGAACCCAATTACAACCGGCTGACCGTCGGTGATGTCAATTGGGGCAACAAGAAGTCCTGAAGAGGTTTACAGCCTCGTCACGGAGGAGAGCCTCCCCTTGCGGGAGGCTTTTTTATGATCATTCGATTTATTTTACTTCATGCGGATTGCAGGTTCGCATAGGCTGCTACCAACCACTTGCAGCCTGCCTGTTCGAAATTGACCTGGATGCGGGTATTACCTCCCGATCCCTCGAGATTGAGGATCACACCGTCGCCGAACTTTGCATGGGACACGCGTTGGCCCAGCGAAAATCCGCTGTCATTCGAAGCAGACCTGTTTGCGGTTTTCAGCAGGGTTTGTGTCACCGAGTTGCCGAGCCGCACTTCATCCAGCGCCTCGGCAGGGAGTTCACGGATAAAGCGCGAGGGTTGCGGGTAATAGTCCGAACCGTGTAACCGGCGATGTTGTGCATACGTCAATGTTAATGTCTGTTGTGCCCGGGTAATGCCAACGTAACACAGCCTGCGTTCTTCCTCGAGCTGTACAAGGTCCTCGCTGCTGCGTTGATGCGGAAACAGGCCTTCTTCCATGCCGACGATAAAGACATTCGGGAACTCAAGTCCCTTGGCGGAATGCAATGTCATCAGATTCACACAATCCGAGTAGGCGTCGGCCTGTGTTTCGCCCGCCTCCAGCGCGGCGTGGGCCAGGAAAGCCGCCATTGGTTCAAGAACTTCCTCTTCATCGGGCGGCATTTCGAATTGTGATGCCGCGTTGACCAGTTCCTCCAGGTTCTCGATACGCGCCAGCCCACGCTCGCCTTTTTCCTTGCGAAAATGATCGATCAACCCGCTTTGCTTGATCACGTTATCGATGGTTTCGTCCAGCGGCAGATCTTTATTGCCTGCCTCCATCTGCCGGATCAGGCACATGAAATGTTCCAGGGCATTCAACGCCCGCGCCGTCAACAACTTGTCCTGCAACAGTCGCGAAGCGGCTTCCCAGAGCGAACACTTGTCCTGCCTGGCGGTGGTGCGGATCTCCTCAATGGTGCGTTGCCCGATGCCCCGCGTCGGGGTGTTGATAATGCGCTCGAACGATGCATCGTCATCATGAAAATTCGCCAGCCGGACATAAGCCAGCGCGTCCTTGATTTCGGCCCGTTCATAGAAACGGAATCCGCCGTAAACACGGTAGGGTATGTTCGCCTGCATTAACGCTTCTTCAAGAACGCGCGATTGTGCACTGACGCGGTAGAGGATCGCACAATCACTGTAACGACCGGTGTTGTTGAACCAGGAAATAATCCGGTCCACGACATAACGCGCTTCGTCCAGTTCGTTGAAAGCCGTATACACCCCGATCTGATCTCCCTGGTCGCCTTCTGTCCACAACTGTTTGCCCAGGCGGGCATTGTTGTTCGCGATCAGGGCATTGGCGGCGTTCAGGATTGTCGCAGTCGAGCGGTAATTCTGTTCCAGGCGATGCAGCGTCGTATCCGGAAAATCTTTCTGGAATTGCTGCATGTTCTCCACCCGCGCCCCACGCCAGCTGTAGATCGACTGATCGTCGTCACCCACTGCAAATAATGTTCCGTCCTTTCCCACCAGCAGTCGTAACCAGGCATATTGCAGGGCGTTGGTGTCCTGGAATTCATCCACCAGTGCAAAACGAAAACGATCCCGATAGTGCGCCAGGATGGTTTTTTGATCGCGAAACAATTCATGCGCGCGGAGCAGCAACTCGGCAAAGTCCACCAGGCCGGATCGTTCGCACGTATCCTGGTATGCCAGATAGATGCGAATCAGTTGCCGCAGTATCAGGTCGCCGTTGTCATCGATATGTTGCGGCCTCAGGCCCTCGTCCTTGCGGGCGTTGATGAACCATTGCGCTTCACGTGGTGAATACTGCGCCTCGTCCAGTTCCAGTGAGCGGATGACACGGCGCACGGCACGAAACTGGTCGTCGCTGTCGAGTATCTGGAAACTCTGCGGAAGCCCGGCTTCCTGCCAGTGGGCGCGAAGCAGGCGATGCGCCAGGCCGTGAAAAGTGCCGACCCACATCCCGCCGACGGGTTGCCTGAGTAACGTTTCAATACGAGCCCGCATTTCGGCCGCGGCCTTGTTGGTAAAGGTGACGGCAATAATCCCGTGCGGGTTAGCCTGGCCGGTCTGGATATACCAGGCAATCCGGTGCACCAGCACGCGGGTTTTGCCGCTGCCGGCACCGGCCAGTACCAGGATATTGCCTGGCGCTGCGGCGACAGCCTCGCGTTGTTCAGTATTCAGCGGATCGAGTACTGCGGAAACATCCATGCCGGAATCTTATCAAATTCAATTGTGGCGTGTTTAAAACCTATCTCAAAATTACATCCTCAGCTCCGTAAACGGTGCATCCATGCACCACTCCTCCCCGCAAGAAGCAAAGCTGTGCCCAAGGTTCGCCGGCAAGGCGCAGTGCGTAGCCATAGCTATCGCCAGGCCGATTCATCCAGCGATAAGAACAGACTGCGGGCCTTGGGCACGCAACCCGCGGGGACGGGGCGTTTGCAGCACATTGCCGCGTCACTCCCCGTTCCTTGCCCTGCCTCCGCAAACACCGCCGTCGCGACCGTGCGGAATTTCGAGACAGGTTCTGGATACTTGCACTTGCCCGAGATGTTAGACTGCATACCTGTGATATTTACAAATACCGATGCCCATGACGAAAAACCTGGCTGAACACAATAAACAGAATTTGCTGGACATGGTGGACACAGTCCTGGCCGAAGCCCGGCACCAGGGGGCCACCGCCGCCGAGGTCGACATCGGCACCGGTACCGGGATCAGCGTGACGGTCCGGCTCGGCGAAGTCGAGAAAATCGAACACGAGCGGGACAAGGGACTCGGGGTCACGGTCTACCGGGGAAAACGCAAGGGCAGCGCCAGTACCTCGGACTTCAGCCGGCAGGCGTTGAATGCCACCGTTGAATCCGCCTGCGAGATCGCCCGGTTTGCCAGCGAAGATGAAGCGGCCGGTCTTGCCGATGCGTCATTGATGGCGTCAACGGTCCCTGACCTGGATCTGCACCACCCCTGGCCGTTGACACCGGAGCAGGCTATCGACATGGCGCTGGAATGTGAAGCGTCCGGCCGTGATTACGATCGCCGCATCAATAACTCCGACGGTGCCATGGTCAGCACTTACAGCGGCACCAGCATTTATGGAAACACGCACGGTTTCACCGGTGGTTGGGACTGGTCCAGCCACATGATCGATTGCACACTCATTGCCGAACATGCCGGCAAAATGCAGCGCGACGGCTGGTACAGCAAGTCTCGCGATTATCACGAGTTGATGAATATTCGTGACATCGGCGTGGAAGCGGCGCACCGTACCATGGCACGACTCGACTCGCGCCGGCTTGGTACCCGCAAGGTACCGGTCCTGTTCGAAGCACCTGTCGCGTCCGGCCTATTTGCCGCCTTTATTTCAGCCATCTCCGGCGGCAGCCTGTACCGCCGCGCCAGCTTTTTGCTGGATACACTCGGCAAGCGGATATTCGCCGATGACATCAACATACGCGAGGAACCGCATATCCCGAAAGCCCTCGGCAGCGCACCGTTCGACAATGACGGCGTTGCCACACGGGGCCGCGATATCGTAAAAGAAGGCGTCCTGCAGGGTTATGTACTCAGCGCCTACGCGGCGCGCAAACTGGGCATGCAGACCACGGGCAACGCGGGTGGCGTGCATAACCTGATCATTGAACCGGGCGAGGATGATTTCGAGACATTACTGAAAAAGATGGATACAGGCCTGCTGGTGACCGATATGATCGGTTTCGGCGTCAACCAGGTGACCGGTGATTATTCCCGCGGTGCTTCCGGTTTCTGGATCGAAAACGGTGAAATACAATTCCCGGTCGAGGAGATTACGGTCGCCGGCAATCTCAAATCCATGTACCAACAGATCCGGAGTATCGGGACGGACATCGATCACCGCGGTAATATCCTGACCGGTTCTGTCCTTATAGATAACATGACGGTAGCCGGTGAATAATGACAAGGGCTGTCATAACCGTTTCTTTTACATGTTTCCCCTAACTCCGGCGGGGATTAACTGTCTACATATTTTATGACCAGCACGCCACGCACAATACCGCTGACACCTGCCGGCAATGAAGACATTAATGCCGTCATCGGACAGGCCAACCGGATCATTCTCGGCAAGGAAAACGTCATACGCCTTGCGCTTGCTTGTCTCATCGCGCGCGGCCACCTGTTGATCGAGGACCTTCCCGGTGTTGGTAAGACAACCCTGGCGCATGTATTGGCAAACACGCTGGGCCTCGGTTTTCAGCGTATCCAGTTTACCAGTGACCTGTTGCCGGCCGATATTCTCGGTGTCTCCATCTATAACCGCGAAACCGGCGGTTTCAATTTTCACCCCGGACCGATCTTTACCCAGGTCATTCTCGCCGATGAAGTCAACCGCACCACGCCCCGTACCCAGAGTGCCCTGCTGGAGGCCATGGAAGAAAACCAGGTGACTATCGAAGGTGAAACACGGCCCTTGCCGACACCCTTTTTCGTGATCGCGACACAGAACCCGTCTGACCAGGTCGGTACCTTCCCCCTGCCCGAATCACAACTGGACCGGTTCATGATGCGGGTGGAACTCGGTTATCCCGATTCCGGGGCAGAACGCGAATTGTTGATGGGAACGGACCGGCGCCGCCTGTTGCAACAGGCCAGTGCCATTATATCTCCCGAACGCCTGCTGGCATTGCAGGAACAGGCGGAAGGCATTCACGTATCGGCAGCCATCCTGGATTACCTGCAGGACCTGCTGGAGTACAGTCGCAACAGCGGTGAGTTCAGAAACGGCCTCTCTCCCCGCGCCGGGCTGGCAGCCCTGCATTGCTCCCGCGCCTGGGCATTGATGGAAGGCCACCGCCAGGTCCTGCCGGAACATGTCCAGTCTATACTGCCGAGCGTTATCAGCCACCGCCTGACACCTTCAGGCTCCACTTTGTCCGGACATAGCACGGCCCTGGCAGAGGAACTGATCAACCAGGTGCCAATCCCCTGAGCCCATCGTAACAATCCATGCTCGAATCGGTCGTACTCGAACGTTTCATGACTGGCCAACGTCATGGGCGATCTACGACTATCCCACACAAGCGGCAACGCGTTTACATTCTCCCGACCAGGCAGGGCATCAGTTTTTTCGTCCTGTTACTGACCATGTTGCTGGGTGCGATCAATTACAACAACAGCATGGCATTTCTGTTGACGTTTCTGCTCGGCAGCCTGTTCCTGATCGCCATCCTGCATACTTACCGGAATCTTGCCGGCCTTGTTGTCATCAGCCACACACCGGAACCGGTTTTTGCCGGAGACACTGCCCGCTTTCCCTTCAGCATCGACAATCGCAACGGCAACGATCACGTGGCACTCGAACTTTGTTGCTGGCCCAGGCAAAGGTTCTGGCAAAGATGGAAAAAGGTTTTCCCCGTCAGTCGCGTCAACGTGACGGCAGACAGTCTTGAACAAACAACGGTCTTATTGCATGCACGCGAACGCGGAAAATTAGCACTCGGGCGTATCCGCATTTCGACCCGCTATCCATTGGGGCTTTGTCGTGCCTGGTCGTACTTTGAATCGGACCAGGCCTGTATCGTTTATCCGAAGCCCGCCGGCAGCGATATCCTTCCTCCCGCCAGACCGGCAACCGACCAGGAAGGCGAAGGCGAAAAAGGCGGAACGGATGATTTTACGGGGTTTCGTCAATACCGGCCCGGCGATTCCATCCGCAACATCGCCTGGAAAAAACTCGCACATGACGATCAGTTGCTGGTAAAGCGGTTCAGCGGCAGCGGCGGCAAACAACTCCTGCTCACCTGGAGAGACACAGGGGGAAGTTCGATCGAATCACGGTTATCACAATTATGCCTTTGGATCCTCAACGCCGAACAACGGGGATATCGCTATGGATTGATCATTCCCGGTACCCGGATAGAACCAGGTCACGGCAGGGCGCACATGCAACAATGCCTGGAAATCCTGGCCCTTTGTAATGGGAACTAGCATGACCGCCGGAACGATAAGCTTGTATCACTATAGCTGGCTCGTCACCGGCGTTGCCATGGCCGTCCTGCCACATATTACCCACATGCCGCTCTGGATCGTCTTGCTCAGCCTCGGCATGATGGCGTACCGGCTGGTGCATGAATCAGGCCGTCTGCACCTGGCGGGTTTCAATCCCATGCAATCACGGTTGTTCCGGTTGATGTTAATCGCCCTGGCATTTACCGGCATCTGGTTGCAATTCGGGACACTGATCGGACGGGATGCAGGCAGTGCACTGCTGGTGTTATTGACCGGTCTGAAGATCCTGGAAGCCGACGAGGAAAGGGATTTTTATATCGCCAGTTTCCTGGGGTTTTTTGTCATCATTACCGGTTTTTTCTACATGCAATCCATCCTCTCCGCCGTGTACATGACGTTGACGCTTCTCGTCATGATCAACGCGTTGCTGGAGTTCAATGATCCCGACCGCATTATCCCGTTAACCCGGAAACTGGGGTCCGCCAGCTTGTTATTCTTCCAGGCGTTGCCACTCGCTATCGTATTGTTTTTACTCTTCCCGCGTATCAACGGTCCACTCTGGGGACTGCCGGAAGATGCCTTTGCCGGACTGACCGGGATCGATGACGTAATGGAACCGGGATCGATCAGCCGGTTAATCCATTCCGACGAGGTGGCGTTTCGTGCCAGGTTCGAAGACACCCGGCCTGAACGATCCGATCTGTACTGGCGCGGCCCGGTACTCTGGTATACCAACGGAACCCGCTGGACACGGGACGACAGCAGCGACAGGCCCGTTGGCCGTGTAACTGCGACGGGTGAAACCCTGCGCTACACCATCACCCAGGAACCTACCAACAAGCACTGGCTATTCGCACTGGAAATGCCACTTGCTGCACATCCTCCGGGCGAACTCAAAAGTGAATATCAATTGTATTCCAGGGAACCGATCCGGCAACGCCTGCGATATGAACTGGAATCCAGCCTCGAATACAGGCTCATGCCGGGAAACACCCAGGAATTACAACGTGCCCTGCAGTTACCGGAAGGATACCATCCACGGGCACGTGAGCTTGCCTTTAAATGGTTGCGAGGTGCCGAAAATAAGGAAGACGTGATCGCACGTACCCTGAAGTGGTTCAACGAGGAGGAATTTTATTACACCCTGACGCCTCCGCTGCTGGAAAACGATCGCGTGGATGAATTCCTTTTCCAGACACGGCAGGGTTTCTGCGAACACTATGCTTCCGCATTCGTGGTGCTTATGCGTGCCGCCAGCATACCCGCACGCGTTGTGACCGGCTACCAGGGCGGTGAGTACAACCCGATCGGTGATTACTTCATCGTTCACCAGCGTGACGCGCATGCCTGGGCCGAGGTGTGGATCGATAACCGCGGCTGGATCAGGGTCGACCCGACCGCGGCCGTGGCACCGGAACGGGTGGAACAGGGAATTCAACAGGCATTGCCGGAATCCGTTATCGATATCCCGCTGGCGTTCGGCCAAAACCGGTTGTCGCGCGATCTCTGGGAACGCTTCTCCAATACCTGGGACGCGATCAACAATCAATGGAACCAGTGGGTAATCAGTTACGGTCCGCGCCGCCAGGCCCAGTTCCTGAAACAAATCGGGCTGCCGGATATTTCAATGCAGGAACTGGCCTTGCTGATGGCGGCCTGTGTGATTGTGCTGTTCATTGCCGGTACGGCCCTCCTGTTACGCAGGCGACTGTCGCCCGTTGACCCGGCGCGGAAATACTATGATCAATTCTGCCGGAAAATGGCAAATGCGGGTATTGCGCGATACGCCAGTGAAGGACCGCTGGATTTTGCCCGGCGCGCCAACAGGAAGAGAAAAGACCTGGCATCAACAGTGAACGGAATAACCGACGCCTATATTGCAACTCGCTATGCATCCGATACATCGCAGCTTTCCGATCTTGCAAAACGGGTCAGGCGTTTCAGTCCCCGCAACGGTTAGCCCGGATTCAACTGACCGGTTCCGCGAGTTGCGTTTTGTTCAGGCGGGCATACAGACCGTCCCGGGCAATCAGTTCCTTGTGGGTACCGCTCTGGACGATCCTGCCGTCCTCAAGAACCAGTATTCGATCCGCGTTCTCAATCGTCGAGAGACGATGTGCAATAATGATACACGTGCGGCCTTGTTTGATACGTTCAACCGCAGCCTGGATTTCCCGTTCGGATTCCGTGTCGAGCGAGGACGTCGCTTCATCGAGGATCAGTATCGGCGCGTTCTTGAGCAACGCCCGGGCGATGGCCAGCCGTTGCCGCTGGCCGCCGGAAAGCCGGAGTCCTTTCTCGCCGATCAGCGTGTCAAAACCCTGCGGCAGTTGCCGGATGAAATCCAGCGCATAGGCTGCGCGGGCTGCTTCAATCACGTCTTCGTCGCTGGCATTTCGTAACGCCCCGTAGGCGATATTGTTTCTCACGGTATCGTTGAACAACACAACCTCCTGGCTGACGAGAGCGATGTTATGCCGCAGAGAGGCAAGTGAAATGTCGCGGATATCGACACCGTCGATCAATACAGTGCCTTCATCAAGCTGGTAAAAGGCCGGCAACAGGTTTGCCAGTGTCGTCTTGCCGCTGCCGGAAGGACCGACCAGTGCCACCGTTTCACCGGGT